>CAIRFY010000324.1 GCA_903877945.1 uncultured Oscillochloris sp.
AGAGGCTGCGCGAGAAACTGCGCGACCCGGAGTTCCGCAAGATCGAAGGCTTCCCGATTGGCAGCGACGAGGATATTCTGGCCCTCTCCGACCCGCCCTATTACACCGCCTGCCCTAACCCCTTTATCACCGACTTCATCCGCAGTTATGGTCGTCCCTACGATCCTGCCGAGCCGTATAGCCGCGAACCCTTCGCGGCTGATGTGAGCGAGGGCAAGAACGACCCGATCTACAACGCGCATTCCTACCACACCAAGGTGCCGCATAAGGCGATTATGCGCTATATCCTGCACTACACGCAGCCAGGGGATGTGATTCTCGATGGATTCTGTGGTACGGGGATGACGGGTGTGGCGGCGCAGATGTGTGGGAATCCCGATCCTGAGTTCCGAGCGAAGATTGAGCAGGAATGGAAGAATTCTGGACAAAATACCTCTCCTGATTGGGGCACTCGACTGTCAATATTAAATGATCTATCTCCATTGGCAACTTTTATTGCGTATAACTACAATATCCCCTTTGATGCAAAAATTTTTCAGAAAGAGGCAATGCGCGTTCTTACTGAAGTAAAAGCAGAACTAAGCTGGATGTATGAAACCTATCATTCTGATGGACAAAAGGGTGTAATAAATTATACTGTTTGGAGTGATGTTTTTATATGTCCTGAATGCGCGTCGGAGGTGGTGTTTTGGGATTCTGCTGTCGATAAAATACGAGGAGAGGTTCTAGATCAGTTCCCTTGCGCTAACTGCAATACTCGTCTCTCAAAGAGATCGTTATCTCATGCAATGACGGTTAATATAGACAAGGCTTTGGGGACGATTGCTAATCAAGTAAAAATCGTTCCGGTTCTAATTAATTATAGCGTTGGCAAGAATCGGCACGAAAAACAACCAGATCAGTATGATTTAGAATTGATAAGCCGGATTGAACATGCAGAAATACCATGTTGGTTTCCAGTCGATAGAATGCCTGTAGGAGATGAGTCTAGACGGAATGACGATCTCGGTATAACCAGTGTCCATCACTACTATACGAGACGAAGTTTGGCTGTTTTGAGCGTCCTTTTTTCAAAAGCGCAGAATCCTTATCTCATGATGGCCTTGATAGATGGGCATTCAGTTGGGACAAGAATGTCTCGCTTCCGTGTTTCCGCTTGGGTTAGCAAAACGACAGGTCCTATGAAAGGGTTGACTTCTGGCACTCTATATGTTCCGTCTCTGTTTGGAGAGCAGAGTTGGGTGAATATTTTCAATGAAAAAGTATCCATGATTCTTCGTGCTAACATATTGAGACAACGTAGTGCATTCATAAGCACTGGTCACGCAGGCAAGTTAGCCCCTTCTGATAGTTCTGTGGATTACATCTTCATAGATCCGCCATTTGGTGCCAATATATGGTACTCAGATCTTAATTTCCTCGGAGAAGCGTGGCTTAAAATTCACACCAACAATAAAAATGAAGCTGTAGAAAGTAAAGCGCAAAGGAAACAACTGTCAGATTATCAGTATCTTATGGAAGAGAGTTTTAGGGAATTCTTTCGTATCCTAAAGCCAGGTCGATGGATGACTGTAGAGTTTTCCAATACGAAGGCAGCCGTTTGGAATGCCATTCAAACCTCATTAGAACGTGCCGGGTTTGTCGTTGCCAATGTCGCTGCCCTTGATAAACAGCAACTTTCATTCAAAGCCGTAACCACCCCCACCGCCGTCAAACAAGATCTGGTCATCTCGTGCTACAAACCAAATGGCGGGCTAGAGGATCGTGTTCAACAGGATGGCGGCAGTGAAGTCAGTGTTTGGGAATTTATCCGTAGCCACCTGCGCTACCTGCCCAACTTCCTTAGTCGCGATGGTATCGCCGTTGAGATCGTCGAGCGCACGCCGCGCATCCTCTACGACCGGCTGGTGGCCTACTTCGTTCAACACAGCTACCCGGTGCCGCTTAGCGCACCGGAGTTTCAACGTGGGGTCGAAGAGCGCTTCGCCTGCCGCGACGGTATGTACTTTCTCGAAGATCAGATCCCTGAGTACGAACGCCAACGCATGAGCGTCAGGCAGATCCAGCAACTCCAGATCTTCGTCAACGACGAGGCATCGGCTATCCAATGGACACGCCAGCAACTCATCAACAAGCCGCAGACCGCCGCTGATCTTACGCCACCCTTCTTGTCTGAGATTACAGCTTGGCAGAAATATGAACAGATGCCTGAGTTGCGGTCGCTGCTAGACGAGAACTTCCTAAACTACACTGGTAGCGGCCCCATCCCGACCCAGATCGTAGCGTGGATGAGGAAGAGCGCAGAGCTACGCAAACTCATTGAAGATGAACTGAGCAGTGACGCGGCAATAGAAGAAGTTACAGGCTTAAAGACGAATAACCCTCGCTTACTTGCCTCCGCCCGTGACCGCTGGTACGTGCCTGATCCGAACAAAGCGATTGACCTGGAGAATCTGCGGCTAAAATCCCTGCTCAAAGAGTTCACTATCTACAATACAGGCAAAGGTAAGCTCAAGCTATTCCGCACCGAGGTGGTACGCGCTGGCTTCAAGCATGCGTACAATCAAAAGGACTTCGCGACGATTGTTCATGTCGCCGAACGTCTTCCTGAACATGTGATCGAAGAAGATCAGGCTTTGGCCTTGTACTACTACACTGCGATGACAAAGCTGTAGCCTTGCGAGGCCACCGATGACCCTCTCGTGGATTCCCGACTCGCTAAAGGGGAGTAGATCGCGTTCTGGTGCGGAATACTCCCCCTCTCCCTCTGGGAGAGGGGGCTGGGGGGTGAGGGCTGAGCGGCGGTAGATTCCTTATTTGATAAGGTATTGGCTTTAGCCCCTGCGGTTTACGACTTAGCATTGCTCTATGAAAATCTTTGTTAGACATTGATCGCAATGTGCGATGAGCCTGCACCATGATTACGAATCTCCTCACCCGCTTCCCTGCACACACCCATCCACTCACCCTAGTCAGCGACCCGGATGATGTGCTGGACGACGAAGAGATTCGGGTGGAGCTAGAACAGCGGGGTTTTCGCGTGATCACCGAACGTGACCCGATTTCCCTGCGCCACGCCGTCCAGCAGGCCCAGCCCTTCCGCGCCGATGCGCCAGTGATCATCATCACTGCGGGGCCAGTCAATGCGCTTCCCTATGATCTCTGGCAGCAGGGACGACACCTTTCCCTGGATCTGCACATCATCTTTCCTGGCCTGGCCTACACCGCCTTGCGCCTGCTCAGTCTCGCACAGCGCCGCAGGTTGAGCATCGCCCTCACCAATCTGGCGCCAAGCACGACCCTCGCATACAGTGAGAGTCTGCGCTACCTGCTGCACGTCGTCTTTGACGCCGACCCGCCCCGCTTGCGGACACCGGGCCGTCTCCTTACCTGGCTCGACGACTACCATGTCCGTAGCGACCCGATGGCCGACGACCTCGCGGCCCAGTTGGTTGCCGATCTCCGCTCCAGCCCGGCCCTCGCTGGCTGGCCGCTCCGCGAGTTGCTGAGCGACAGCGGCGCTCCACTACGCTTGATCCGCGTGGCATGGGCCGTGTTCCAGCAACCAATCCTGCGTGACCGGCCAGCACCACCGGGCGACTTCGTCATTGCCCTGCCATTTGAACACGACCACGACCTCCAGGCACTTACTGGGCGTCTCGTGGCCAACGGATCGCTACCTCCGGCATCTGGTACGAGACATGAGCAGGTACTCTATGCTGTTCCACCACTTGAGACAGCCCTAAACGTCATCAACGGCTTGCTCCACGCTCAGTTGACCCGCTGGGAGGATTGGCAGGCCATCGCATGGAACTGGGCGGATCTGACGGTGCAGCGCTACGACCCAGATCGCACCCACCCTGCCGAATCGCTCATACGCTATGGGCAGTACGGCCCAGAAATTGACGCTGCTTTTCTGACATGGCTTCCGGCCAACTACGCCCCGATGGCTGCACGTGCGCTGCCGCATCCTCACCATCTGCATCATATTCCAGGCTGGCTCGCCTATCGTCGCCAACAGAACCCCGCCATGCGCCCGGCACTGCTCATCCTCGATGGCATGGCCCTCGCCGACTGGGTACTGATTAAGGCCACATGGCAGTTACGCCACCCCCGCTGGCGCTTCGATGAGCGCCTTGTCCTTGCCCAGATTCCCAGTATCACCGCCGTCTCGCGCCAAGCTCTGGTGAGCGGGCGGCGTCCCACCGGATTCCCGGACAGCCTCTCCCACAACCGTCAAGAGCCTCATCACTGGCGTGCCTTCTGGCAAGATCAGGGCATGCCTGCCGACGCTGCCACCCACGAGCTACTCCCGGCGCAGGCCACCGCTCGCTACCCAGACAGCATCACGAGTCGGCGCACCCAGGCGCTCTGTCTCGTAAGCGGAGCAATTGACGCCAAGGTTCATGCGGAGACCCAGGGCGGGGCTGGCATGCGTGCGGCCCTGGATGTGTGGCTCCGAGGCGACGAGCACGGTGCGCAGGGTGCCATATGGATCGAGGGACTGATCGAACACCTGCTCGACTTCGGATATACTGTTGCCATCACCACTGACCACGGCCACGTTGAAGCGCTCGGCATGAGCTTGCCGCGTCGAGAAGGTGTGACCGTTGAGACCCGCAGCAAGCGCGCCCGCATCTACAGCAACGCCGATGTCGCCACCCTCGTACAGGAAGAGTTCCCAACCGCGCTCATCTGGCACGACGATGGGTTGCTGCCCCCTGATGTGCATGTGCTCATCCCCTCCGACCGACGGGCCTTCGCTCAGAAGGATCTCCCAGTAGTGAGTCACGGCGGGCTGAGCATCGAAGAGTTGGTCGTACCCTTGGTACTCCTCAGTCGAGAGTGATCCTATGCAGAAGCAGATTGGATTTCGCCGTAATATCTACCGCTCCTGGCTCGACGCCGCCGCCGCGCTCTGCGTAGAGACCCGCGATAGTGCGGAACTGCGGGTGCGCCTCGATCCAATCGTGGCGGATCATGTGGAGAGTGTAGAAAATCGCCGGACGGCTATCGGAATCTTGCTCCATATTTGGCACAACAGTACATCGCGGTCGTCTGCGCTCCATGAGGATGCTCTGCACCTCTTCGCTCAATCACAGACAGCAATGGATCGGCTCTGGCTCCACTACGGGTTGACTCTGCTCGCCTATGACTTCTTTCGCATCACTAGCGTCATTATCGGACAGATCACCCGCTACAACAACGGTGTGACGCCGAAGCAGATGAAACAACGGCTCATTGCCGAGATCGGCCAACGTGGCGGCCTGGATAAAGCCGTGGATCGGATTGTCTCTTCATTGCGCGATTGGGGGATCTTCATTGATGC
This sequence comes from uncultured Oscillochloris sp., assembly GCA_903877945.1. GTDB lineage: Bacteria > Chloroflexota > Chloroflexia > Chloroflexales > Chloroflexaceae > Oscillochloris. The sequence goes on from CAIRFY010000324.1 coordinate 5,330, forward strand.
CGGCGAGCGATACACATACGGCCCACCGATCCCGCTCCTTCAGACAAACAACCACGCCATCGAGTTATGGCTTCTTCGCGCAGCCCTCACTGCCCACCCCGCCGAGGAGATCTCCTTCGCCGATCTCATCCGCCTACCCGAGTTGTTCCCATTCCGCTTCACTGTAACCGTTGACGATCTTCGCACATCCCCCACCTTCGAGGTGCAACGCCAAGGCGTCTCTTGGGATATGGTGCGGCTTACGGATGAACCTCAGAAGCCGCAGCCGATCAGCCAGATGCCGATGATGTAGCACTCTGCGCTAAGGCATGTTTCAATCTAGCTTGACAGTTCAGCGATGAAACGATGACGCGGTGAGGCGTTCCGTATCGCCTCATCGCCTCATCGCCTCATCGCTGAACTGTCAAGCTGAATGTACCCATTTTGAAACATGCCTAACGGTGCAATCTGCTCTCATGCCAAAAAAACCTTTGCGCCTTCGCGCCTTCGCGTCAAACGAGATTTCGATGTGACGCAAAGACGCAAAGAAACACAAAAGCCTTTGCGTTAAAACCACAAACCCAAATCTTTCGAATGGTGGGCTACCCTCCTCGCTCCATGCCCGATAGTTCTCCCTACGTGCTATACTGCGCGCTCTGTTCCCTGTTCCCTCGTGCATTGGAGTCTTATGACCCCGCAAGACTTTGTAGCTAAGTGGAGGCGCTGCGCACACACTACGCGGGCCGCGTCCTCGGCGGAGCCGACCTCGTGACCTACTGGTTTGAGCGGGCGCGGGCGCTGATTGAGCGCGGAGATGTGCGATGATCAGTGTACCCCTGAATCCGAATGGTCGCCCTAATACCGATGTGGCTTGGTTGTAGGGATTGCGGAGGAGCGTTGCTGTGGCGAAGTCGGCGAGGGAGACTCTGAGGCGGGCGACGGCGCATACCAGGATGATCGTGCAGATGGCGCTGGATGGGATCATCACCTTCAGTCGTCAGGGCCTGCTGATCCGTATGCTAAACCCGGCGGCGGAGGCAATCTTCGGCTACCGTGAGGTGCAGATGGTGGGACAGCCGATGCAGGTGCTGCTGAGCGACAGCAGCGGGGGCGACATCTCGCTTCTGGCAGCGACGGCGCTCATCGGTGAGATGGCGGCAACGGCGGGGCGGCGCGAGATCAGCGGGCGGCGATCCGACGGTAGCACGTTTCCGGTCGAGGTGATGTTTACTGAGGCGCGTTTAGGCAGTGAGTCCTTCTTTATCGGCACATTCCGCGATATTACCGAGCGCAAGCAGGCCGAGTCCGAGATGATCGGGGCGAAGGATGCCGCCGAGTCGGCCAACCGGGCGAAGAGTTCCTTTCTCGCCAACATGAGCCACGAGCTGCGCACGCCGCTGAACGCGATTATCGGCTATAGCGAGATGCTGCGTGAGGAGGCTGAGGATGCCGGGAGTGGCGACCTAGTACCCGACCTGGAGAAGATCCGCACGGCTGGTAAGCAGTTGCTGGAATTGATCAACAACATTCTCGACCTCTCGAAGATCGAGGCGGGGCGCATGGATCTCTACTACGAGCGCTTCATCGTCCACACACTGGTCGCAGAGGTGGTCTCGATAATTACGCCCCTGATGGAGCGCAACCACAACCGACTGGTGGTTGAGCTTGATCCCGGCGTGGAGATTATGAATGCCGACCTGACCAAAGTGCGCCAGGTGCTGCTGAATCTGCTCTCAAACGCGAGCAAGTTTAGCGAGAGCGGTACGGTGACGCTGCGCGTCCAGTTAATTGCAGATTGTAGATTGCAGATTGCAGATGTGAGACCTGACGCGGCCCAATCTGCAATCAACAATCTGCCATCTGCAATTATCTTTGAGGTTACTGACACCGGCATCGGCATGAGCGAGGCCCAGATGGCGGGACTGTTCAAGGAGTTCAGTCAGGCCGACGCGAGTACGACGCGCACGTATGGCGGGACGGGCCTGGGCCTGGCGATCAGCCGACGCTTTTGCCAGATGATGGGCGGCGATATTACGGTGAAGAGCGAGTCGGGTGTCGGATCAACCTTCCTGGTGTCGCTCCCGCTGGGGCTACCGCTTGTGCCAGGCCACGTGCTGGAGCCGCTTGCAGATGGCGCTCTCCCGGTCGCCTCATCGCAGGCGGCGGTGCTGGTGATCGACGATGATCCCGCAGCCCGCGAGCTCATTCGGCGCACCCTTGGCCGCGAGGGTATCCGGGTGATTCTTGCGAGCAGTGGCCCCGAGGGGCTGGCCTTGGCCCGTGCGGTGCGACCGGCGGTGATCACGCTGGATGTGATGATGCCGGAGATGGATGGCTGGGCGGTGCTGTCTGAGATCAAGGCCGATGCCGACCTCCATGACGTGCCGGTGATTATGATGACCATGATGGACGACCGGCAGCGCGGATTCGCCCTTGGTGCGGCTGATTATCTGATGAAGCCGGTGGATCGGGCGCGCCTGCTGGGTGTGGTGAACACGCACCGGTCGGTCGCCGACGTCGATGCGAACATCCTGATTGTGGAGGACGATCTGACGACCCGCGAGATGCTGCGGCGGATGCTGGAGCGTGAGGGGTGGATCGTATCTGAGGCAGACAATGGCGAGATGGCCCTCGGGCGGGTTGCCGAGCGTCGGCCTGATCTGATCTTGCTTGATCTGATGATGCCGAAAATGGACGGATTTGAGGTGATCAGTGCGCTACGCTCGACCGCCCTGTGGCGCACGATTCCGATTGTGGTACTGACGGCAATGGATCTGAGTACGACCGACCGGCTACGCCTGAACGGCTATGTGGAGCGGGTACTCCAGAAGGGATCCTACGCCCACGAGGATCTCCTGGGCGATCTGCGCGGTCTGGTGCTACGCTATATGGGGCAGCCCGATAAGGGTGTGTAGATTGCAGATTGACGCCCTATGGCGCACCGTGCCATAATGAAGCGTAACGACGCGAAGACACCCCCGCCAGCCAACTCACCCCCACCCTATCACGTTTTTATAACGTAGCCCTTTTGCGCCGGCCCTCGTTCCGGCCAGCATACATGATGTGACCCCGATGCAGCAGAAAGTCCTTGATGGCCGCTACGAACTCGATCACAAAATCGGCGAGGGTGGCATGGCCCGCGTCTACTCCGGTCGCGACCTGCGGCTGAATCGCCGTGTCGCGATTAAGATCCCGCACCGCCATATGAGCGGAGACCCCGACTTCCTCAGTCGATTCCGCCATGAGGCGCAGGCCGCCGCGATTCTCGGCCACCCTAACATTGTTGATGTCTATGATGTCGGCCAGGACGGCGACATTCACTACATCATCATGGAGTACGTCGAGGGTACCGACCTGAAGACGGTGATCAACCGTGAGGCTCCGCTCTCTGCCGCCCGCGCCGTTGAGATCGCTGAGCAGATCGCCCGTGGGCTCTCCGCCGCCCACAAGGCCGGTATGGTTCACCGCGATATTAAGCCCCAGAATGTGATCGTTACGAGTGATGGCCAGGCGCGCATCACCGACTTCGGCATCGCCAAAAGCCACCTGAGTACCGCCCTCACCGAAACCGGCGTCTCCTTCGGCACGGTGGACTATATCTCGCCAGAGCAGGCCCAGGGTCGCCCGGCCACCCCTCAGTCTGATATTTATGCCCTCGGCGTGGTACTCTACGAGATGCTCACGGCCACGTTGCCGTTTAAGGGCGATAGCGCCGTAGCCGTGGCGATGAAACACGTCACTGAGGAACCAACGCCGCCCCGGCGGATCAACCCACAGATCCCTGTCCAGCTTGAGGCGCTGATCCTGCGGGCAATCGACAAAGACCCCGCACGCCGCCCACGCAGCGCCCTGGAGTTCTCGCAACTCCTCACCGGTTATGCCCAGGTTTTCCAGCAGGAGACGCAGGTGAACCCGGCCCTCGGCAATGAGCGGCCAGCCCAGCGCGGTCAGGACAACCCGCCGCCCCAGCGCCAGAACGGCGGCAACGGCGGCAACGGGGCTACCGGGCGAATCAACATCCCTCCGCCTCGGCACACCCCCGCCCGCGCCCCACGCCAAGAGGGTCTGGGCTGCGGGATCTTCCTCGTTGGCATGCTCATTCTCGCGGGTGTACTCGGCGTCGTGCTGCTCTTCGGTACCGGCACCCTCAACGGCATCTTCGGTAGCCTCAACGGCGGCACACGGCCCACGTCAGCTATTATTCAGCCCAGTGACCCCGTTCCCACCAACGAACCTAGCACCACTCCCGAACATCGGGTCAGCGTACCTGCCTTGGTGGGCATCAGCGACGGCGCGGCCCAGGATCAGTTGCTCAAACTTCAGCTTGTGCCAGCCCCACAAGGCGAACATAGCTCAACGATCAGCACGGGCATCGTGATCAGTCAGACCGTACCGTCCGGCGATCTGCGGGAGCCGGGCACGCCTGTGACCTACACGGTCAGTTTGGGGCCAAACCTGGTGACGGTGCCCGATGTCACGAAGGCGCGCAGCGAGATCGCTCAATCACAACTGACCGCCCTCGGGCTTCAGGTCACTGTGATCGAGGAGCCAAGCACTAGCTTAGACGTCGGCTTTGTGATCGCCCAGTCACCTAGCGCCGACTTGCGGATCGCTCAGGGCGATACGGTGACCATCCACGTGAGCCAGGGCGATGTCGTGCGTTTCCCCGATGTGATTGGAAAATCCCGTGCCGAGGCCGAGACTATTCTTGCGGCGACACCGGGGATCACGCTGACATTTGTCGATGAGCAGGGCCGCGACCGGCTCACCGACTTCGACTCGTATGCACCCGGTCAGGTGGTGAGCGCGCAAATTCAGGACGGATCGGGGCTACATAACGGAGATCTTGTCCCGCGTGGGAGCAGGATCATCCTCGGGGTGCGGGCGGCTGAGCATTAAGAACTGAGACAAGATTTTAAGCAGATCAATCAGCCACGACCATGGCAAAACACAGCAGTCAAGTTGACAAAATTGTCATATGGTAGATAAGGTACTTCACAATATGTAAAACGTAGCTTACAATGCTGGCGTAAGCAAGCTAAGAAACAGTGGCTATTTAAGCACGCAAGGAGGGGTGCCGTGAATACCGCTGACTACCTACTCAGCACGTCCGATAGCCAACGGGTCGCTGTTATCGAGAGCGGAGAGCGATACAGCTATGCCGACGTGTATACGGCGAGTGCGGCAATTGCCCGAGCGCTGACCGCTCTCGCAGTTCAGCCACAGCAGCACGTTGCGATCTACGGGCCTAATTCATTCTTCTGGGTGGCCGCGTACCTTGCCATCCTTAAGCTTGGTGCTGTGGCCGTGCCCTTCTCCCCAACGGCAAAGCCAGCGCAGCTCGACGAGATGCAGAATCTCGTGGCGTGCCGGGCCGTCTGCCTCCAGGCCAAACACCTCTCTGCTGCGATCCATAAGGTATTTCGCACCTGCGATCTGATCACCGACGCCGTGCTGGCGGTTTCTCCTGAGGCTGAGAACGTTGATCCAGTATCGGGTACGTTCGCCCGTGATCAGATAGCCGCCCTCATGCTCACATCAGGCACCACGGCTCGCCCGCGTGCCGTGCGCGTGTCCCATCGCAATCTTCAGGCCAATACCGAATCGATCATTGCGGCCCTCGACATCGAGCCTGATGATCGTATGATGGTGGTGCTGCCGTTCCACTACTGCTTTGGCACCTCACTGCTGCACACCCACTTGCGAGTTGGGGCCAGCCTCGTTCTGGCCAGCAACTCCTCGCTCCCTGAGTTTCTGCTTAACGAAATCGAGACTAACGCCTGCACGAGTCTGGCCGGGGTGCCCTCGCTGTATCAGATGCTTTTGCGTGGCACGACCTTTCCACGGCGGAGTCTGCCAACCCTGCGCAAGTTCCAGCAGGCGGGCGGCAAACTGTCGTCGGCGTTGATCGAGGAACTGGCCGATCTCCGCCCCGAGGCGCAGATCTTCATCATGTACGGGCAGACCGAGGCGACAGCGCGGCTTTCATACCTCCCGCCCGCATATCTACGCACGAAGCTGGGATCAATTGGTCGCGGACTACCCGGAGTGGAACTGCGGGTGGTCGATGATCTCGGCCAGGATGTTCGGCCAGGTGAGGTCGGGCAGATCATTGCACGCGGCGATAATATCACCGCCGGGTATCTGAATGAACCAGACGCGACCGCGCGCACCTTCGTCGACGGTGCGCTACATACGGGTGATATGGCCACCGTCGATGACGATGGGTTTATCTCGATTGTGGATCGGCAAAACGACTTTATCAAACCGCTCGGGCGTCGTGTGAGCAGCCATGAGATCGAGGCGTGTGTACTGGCTCTGCCCGAAATCATCTCGGCGGCCGCCGTCGGTATACCAGATCAGCTCCTTGGCGAGGCGATCAAGGTGTATGTCACCCTGCGCGAAGACGCCCAACTCGATGTGAAGGCGATCATTGATCATTGCCGAGGCACGCTGCCGCGCTACATGATCCCTAAGGCGGTCGTCATCCTTGATCAGATGCCAATGAATAGCCAGGGCAAAGTGCTGAAAACGGCACTTCGTGAGCTGTAGGAATCATCCTGGATCCGTAAAGGGGAATCGAGGCTTTAGGCATGTTTCAAAATGGGCACATTCAGCGTGACAGTCTTGCAATGATGCGACGAGGCGACGAGGCGATGAGGCAATACGGAGCGCCTCACCGCGTCATCATTTCGTCGCTGAACTGTCACGCTAGATTGAAACATGCTTTAGTCAGCTAAAGCCTCGGTTCCCCTTCGCAACCAGAGTAGGGCTGCTATAGCTGAGGCAAATCGCTCTTCCCACGATTAGTGAAGGGAGAGATACAGCATGTGCGGAGTCGCAGGCGCGATCAATTTAACACGTCCACAGGGAACACCCTTTCCGGATCTCCATGCCATGCTTTCGATGCTCACCCACCGTGGGCCGGAGGAGGCAGGCTTCTACGCCGATGGGGTTGTCGGGTTGGCCCATGCCCGCCTGAGTATCGTCGGGGTGAACAATGGGCTTCAGCCGATCCCGAATGAAGACGGCACCATCTGGGCGATCTGTAACGGGGAATTTTTTAACTATGTCGAGCTACGTGACGCGCTGAGGATGCGCGGGCATCACTTCAAGACGGCATCGGATACCGAGGTTTTGGTGCATCTCTACGAGGAGATGGGCTGGGAAGCTGTCCGCGAATTGAACGGGCAGTTCGCGTTCGCGCTCTGGGATAGCAGGCGCGGCAGACTCGTGCTTGGGCGTGACCGGATCGGGGTTCGCCCGCTATTCTACACGCTCTTCAACGGCCAGTTGTTCTTCGCCTCCGAGATCAAGTCGTTGCTCACCTGCGGGATTCCACGGCGTATTGATAGCCACGCCCTGGCCCAGGTGTTCACCATCTGGTCGCCTAAAGCTGGGCGCACCATCCTTGACGCGGTAAGCGAGGTTCTTCCCGGTCACCTGCTCTTCGCCAACGTCGGATCGCCCGATCTCACCACACAACAGTACTGGCGGCTGACCTTCCCCGCAGTTAGTGAGATCGAACGGCGCAGCACCGACGACTATGTCGAGGAGATTCGGGCAACTCTGGCGGATGCTACCCGCATTCGCCTGCGAGCCGATGTGCCGGTCGGTGCCTACCTCAGCGGTGGGCTGGACTCAACCCTGATATCGAGCATCGCGCAGTCGCAGCTTCCCCATCAACTCCACACTTTTTCGGTGGCCTTCCACGATCAGGAGTACGATGAGCGCACCTTCCAGTATCAGGTTGCTCGCGAGCTCGGGACGCTGCACCACGTGATCGAGTGTGACCCCGACTCTCTTCGCGTAGCCCTGCCCGATGTTCTCTGGCACACCGAGGTTCCGCTGCTGCGGCTTACGCCGGTACCCATGTACCTGCTCTCTCAGCTCGTGCATAAACATGGCCTGAAGGTCATGCTTTCAGGTGAAGGGGCCGACGAGTTCTTTGGCGGGTATGACATTTTTAAAGAGGCGATGGTGCGCCGCTTCTGGGCGCGCAATCCCACCTCACGGGTCAGACCGCAGCTTCTCGGGCGGATCTACGGACACATTAGCGATCTCCAGACCATCTCGCCCGAGTTTCTTCAGCGGTTCTTCGGCCAGGGTCTCTCCGAAACCCAACTCCCTTACTACAGCCACATGCTGCGCTGGCAGAATACAGGTCGTACCACTCGCTTCTTCTCACCGCATCTGGCACAGTCACTTGCCCACTATAGCGTCATTGACGACATCGCAGCCGGGCTTCCCGCTGATCTGATGGACTGGGAGCCAATGGCACGTGCCCAGTATCTGGAGATTACCACTTTTCTCTCGACATATCTGCTAGGTTCGCAGGGTGATCGGGTAGGAATGGCTCACTCCGTCGAGTGCCGTCACCCCTTCCTCGATCACCGCGTTGTCAGCCTGAGCAACAGTATCCCCGCAGCGATGAAGTTGCGCGGACTGAATGGTGAGAAATACGTGCTGCGCCACGCCGCACAAGGTATCGCCCCAACCAACATTATTGCGCGGCAGAAGCAGCCCTACCGTGCACCTATCCGTAGCGTCTTCAGTGGTCGACCACTGCCCGAGTACGCCCAGGATCTGCTGAGTGAACAACGACTGCATGCAACGGGCATCTTCTCGCCCGAAGCTGTCAAGCTGCTGCTTGCAAAAGTTCAGAACTCGCCCGCGCTCAGCGAAGTTGACCAGATGGCCTTTGTCGGTGTGCTGAGTACGCAGATGATCTCCGATTACTTCGTCGAAAACTGGGACGTCCACGCCGCGTCACGCCGCCGTGAACTACACATGACGGATGTGGGTGCGCAGGTCGCATAGTTCCATGTCTTGTCCGCTGTACTCGTTCCTGATACTTCTACGATCACGAAAAGGAGTAAGCTTGTGCAATTCGGATCACACGTCCTTATCATCGACCCAGAGGTCGAAACGGCGCAGATCATCACGATGATGCGCCAGACCATCCAGCACGACTTCCGCCGCAAGGGTGCCATCGTTGGGCTCAGCGGTGGCGTGGATTCGGCCACCGTCCTGGGGTTGGCGGTCAAAGCCTATGGCCCCGAGCGTGTGCTGGCGGTGATGATGCCTGAGCAGGACTCGAGTCCGGTGAGTGAGCAGTACGCCGCGCAGATGGCAGAAACGTACGGCGTCACTGCGATCACCGAGGATCTTACTGCCGGTCTGGCTGGCTTTGACTGCTATGGTCGTCGCGACGATGCCGTGCGCTCGGTTTTTCCTGATTACGACCCCAGCCAGGACGAGATCAAGCTGGTGCTGCCCACAGATCTGCTTGATCGCGGCAGCCTGAATGTGTACTCACTGAGTCTGAGTCGGCCCGGCGGCGAGGAGCGTAAGCGGGTATTGCCGGTCGCGGCGTACCTCCAGATTGTCGCGGCCTCGAATATGAAGCAGCGCTCGCGCATGCTGATGCTGTATTACCACGCCGAGCAGCGCAACTACGCCGTGATCGGCACCGCTAATCGTAACGAGCACGCCCAGGGTTTCTTCGTCAAGTATGGCGATGGCGGGGCCGACATCCAGCCCATCCAGCACCTGTATAAAACGCAGGTGTACCAACTAGCGCACTACCTGGGAGTTACCCCGGAAATCATCAAACGCACCCCGACCACCGACACCTACAGCGCCGAGTGCAGCCAGGAGGAGTTCTACTTCCGACTGCCGTTTGAGCAGATGGATCTGATCTGGTATGGCCTCGATAACCAGATCCCAGCGGCTGATGTGGCTGCCGCACTCCAGATTAGCGCACAGCAGGTAGAGAACGTCTACCGCGATCTGTCCCAGAAGAGTCGCTCGACCGAGTATCTGCGATCAAAGCCGTTGATGGTGCGCTAGGGCGTCGGATAGTCCTACAAAACATGGAGGAGGAGGGTTCCTATGGAGATCAAGGATCGCATTCGCGAGTTTATCGTTGCTAATTGCCTCTTCGGCGATACCAGCACCGAACTGAACGACGATACCGCACTGCTCGACACGGGGATCATTGACTCAACCGGTGTGATTGAGTTGGTGTTATTTATCTCGGAAGAGTTTGGCCTAGAGATACCGGCGGAGGATATGCTCCCCAATAACTTCAACTCGATTAACCGCCTGAGCGACTATGTGCAACAGCGGATTCTTGTGACAGCCCAGGAGTGATTCAGATTTTGCATGACCGCAGAAGGAATGCGGTTTCGGTTGCCCATCAGACAGCGTGGAGCAAAACACCCTGTCCGTCCCCCTTCTTACGCTTTGCGCCTTTGCGTCATACGCACGGACGGTTTGACGTAAAGGCGCAACGGCGCAAAGAATATGGAGGGTGATGATTGGGGATGTAACAACACGAACGTTGGGGGAATGTATATGCGAATTCTCATCTTTATAATCCTCACGCTTGTCGTCATTGGAAGCACCGGTTGTTCTCAGCAACCGTCACCTGAAGGGGTTTCTGCTATGGAATTGAAATCCATCGCTGAAAAGACTATTTTTTTCGGCCATCAGTCGGTGGGCTGGAATATCATCCAGGGCATTGAGGAGATGGTCAAGGAGCAGCCGGGTGCGCCGCTGAAGATAAGACAGGCAGAGAGTATCGATGGTACGTTGGGGCCAGCGATCATCCACACCGACATTGGCAAAAATTACGATCCGATGTCCAAGCTGCGGGCCTTTGAACAACTCGTTCGCACGGGTGTCGGCAATAAGGCTGATATCGCCTTCTTCAAATTTTGCTACGTCGATTTTGATAAAAACACGGATGTCGATCACCTGTTTGCCGCCTATAAGCAGACCATGACCGATCTCAGTGCGACATATCCCCAGACGACCTTCGTCTACGTCACTGCGCCGCTGACGGCCCCGGATCAAGGGGTTAAGGCTTTGCTTAAGAACCTGCTCGGCCGGAACGATGCGGCGTTGGCCAACCTGAAGCGGAATCAGTTCAACGAGCTTGTGCGGCGCGAGTACGCAGGCAAAGCGGCGCTCTTTGATCTGGCAATGATTGAAGCGACTTATTCCGACGGCAGGGTTTGCTCGATCTCTGTGGACACACAGACCGTCCCGTGTCTGGTTGATGCGTACACTGACGATGGCGGTCATCTGAACGCATCGGGAAGACAGGTTGTTGCCGCACGACTGCTGAAGTTTCTCGCCAATTTGGACTAAACTCCGCGACGCATGGTTCACGGGAGGAGATACCTATGAACAGCACAGACAGCGCATCATACGAGGAAGATGAGGCACGAAGCAGTACACACAGCACCCTCCAACGGATTGCAGACTATCTCACGGATCAGATCTCGCAAGTACACCTGAAGATCTTCTTGGCCCGCATCCTGCTTGTCCCTTTGCCGAGGTTTACATTTGGCCGGGTGCG
>CAIRFY010000325.1 GCA_903877945.1 uncultured Oscillochloris sp.
CCTGGCCGGGCCTCGCCCAGCGGCGGCAGCGGGTCGGGGTCGCCGTCCAGCCGGGCCACCGCGCGGGCCAGGGCGTCCACCGGCGGTTTGCCCGACAGGAGATGGTACAAGGTCGCCCCCAGCGCGTACAGGTCGGCCCGCACATCCACCGCCCCGCCCTGGATCTGCTCGACCGGCGCGTAGCTCAGGGTGTAGCCCGCCACCGTCGCCCCGCTCAGCATCATGGTCTGCCCGCCCGCCGCCCCGTGCGCCAGCCCGAAGTCCAGCAGCACGACGCCCCCGCCGGGCGCGAGCTTCAGGTTCTGCGGCTTGATGTCCCGGTGTACCACCGGCGGGCTCTGGCGGTGTAGGTACTCCAGGACGTCGAGCAGGGCGTCGGCCCACCCCCACACATCCGCCACCGGGAAGGGGCCGCCCCGCTGCGCCAGCATCGCCCCCAGGTCGTCGCCTGGGACATACTCCATCGCCAGGAAGAGTTCGCCCCCATCCTCAAAGTGATCCAGGACACGCGGCAAACAAGGGTGGCGTAGCGCCGCCAGCAACCGACCCTCTCGGCGGAAGGCGCGGCGTAAACCCTCATCCGTCGCACACGTCTGCTTCAGCGCAACCGTCAACCCCAGGCGACTGTCGCAGGCCGCGTAGACCGCGCCCATCCCCCCGCGCCCGGCCAGGCCCAGAATTTGGTAACGCCCGCAGATCGTCATGCCAGATTCATAGACGCGCATAGAGCAATCCTCACGGCTCGATTTCTCTCACGCTTCGCTCAGCACCTCGACCGTGTTACGTATGTTCTCGTGCCAAAAAAACCTTTGCACCTTCGCGCCTTTGCGTTAAAACACGATTTCGTTGTAACGCAAAGACGCGAAGACGCGAAGACGCGAAGAAATAAAAAAACGCAGTAGAGCAGAAGTAACCCTGTCACGCTGAGAAGCTGTCTGAAAAGGGATTGTGATGGCGGTCACGAGGAAGATTCGGGTACACGTGGGGTATGAAGAACCAAACCTACCCGACCGATCTCACCAACCGCCAGTGGAATTGTATCAAAGATCTCATTCCTCCCGCGAAGACCGGCGGTCGCCCACGTACCGTCGATCCGCGCCAGGTGATCAATGCCATCTTCTACGTCCTCGTGGGTGGCATCCCATGGCGGATGCTGCCCAAAGACTATCCGACCTGGAAGACGGTCTACCACTATTTTCGCATGTGGCGTGATGATGGTACATGGCGGCGCATCCACGACACCCTACGTGCGGCGGTGCGGCGAAGGGCCGGTCGTCACAAGCATCCAACTGCGGGCTGTCTGGACAGTCAAAGCGTTAAAAGCACCCAGATTCCCGGTGTCCGAGGCCATGACTCGGGCAAGAAGGTCACGGGACGCACGCGGCATATCCTGGTGGATACGATGGGTTTGCTCATGATCGTGGTGGTGACGGCCGCCTCGGTTTCCGATCCGGCGGGAGCACGGGTGCTGTTTTCCCGGCTCGGTGGCGCAGGGAAAAAGCTGCGGCGGATCGGGGTTGATGGCACGTATCGGGGCAAACTGGTGGATTGGGTGCTGATACAGTGCGGGATTATCCTCCAACCGGTGGTGCGCTCCGACGATATGAAGGGCTTTGTGGTACTGCCCCGACGCTGGGTGGTTGAGCGAACGTTCGCATGGCTGACCCAATGCCGCCGCTTGTGTCGGGAATACGAGGTGCTGCCCGCCAGCAGCGAGGCCATGATTTACCTTGCAATGACCCGGTTGATGGTGCGACGGCTGGCAGCATGACCCTTTTCAGACAGCTTCTTATGAATTAGACAAGCGCCGAACAAGCGCCCGACAACTATCTCATGGAGGGTGTTGTCCTCGTGCATGTGGGTGGGCTGACAGCGAACCCTTATACAAATACGCACAACCGTCACATTAACTCAGAGAGATTTCACATGGCTTCACAACATCACTGGCTCATGCGAGTTGTTCAGTTGCTAGGCGTGATCCTGGGGTTCAGTGTACTCTTTCTTGTCCTACTCAGCGTTAGCGGGAACGCGCCGCCTGCACGTACCATGTCGCCTACGGTATCTCCTACACGCATCGAGCAGACATCACCATCCCACACCCTGCCGTCCGCCGTAATCCCGGCAGTCGTCGAAGTACCAGCCGGCCCCTTTCTCATGGGCAGCAGCGAGGGCGACAAGAGGGCGATGAATAACGACGAGAAACCGCAACACACCCTCACGCTGCCCACCTACTGGATCGGCAAGACCGAAGTCACGAATGACGAATTTCGCCCCTTTGCCAGAGGCGACGGCTATACCAACCGCACCTACTGGACCGATGACGGATGGGCGTGGCTGCAATCGAAACATCGCAACGGGCCAAGTTGTCTCGATGACACCCCTAAAGGTGACCACCCAGTGGTGTGTGTCACATGGTACGAGGCAGCGGCCTACTGTCGCTGGCTGAGTGTGCAGACCGGCATGGATTTTCGGTTGCCCAGTGAGGCCGAGTGGGAGAAGGCTGCCCGTGGCACCGATGGGCGCATCTATCCGTGGGGCAACATTTGGGTGAGCGGGCGCGCACAGAGCGGCGAGTCCGGCCAGGGCTTCCCCGGGCTAGTTGGCCGCTATCGGGCTGGAGCGAGCCCCTATGGGGCGATGGATATGGCGGGGAACGTGATGGAGTGGACCCGGAGTGCTTATCGCGACTATCCCTACGATCCTAACGATGGGCGAGAAGCAGAGCAACATCAGGCACACGAGCGGATAACCCTGCGAGGTGGCGCGTGGGTTCATTACCAAGAGGATCTGCGTGTTACCAAGCGCGACGCACGAGAACCCGACGAAGACGGCGGCTATGCAACGGGGTTTCGCATTGCCCGCTACGATCACGTTCGTCCAACCGCAGTCCCGCCACTTCCAACCCCTACCAACGAACCACCCCTTATTCCCACCAATGGCCAAGGCGAGCCACTCATCGTCATTGCGACGTTCCGCTCCGTCGAAGGCAATCACACCTCCGCCGTTCACACAGAGCTTCAGCGGATGATACGTGAAGCGCTGCCAACGGTACACATGCCCGCCGTGCGCGTGGAGATCGCCGCCGATACCGTAGCTGCTGATGATCGTGCCGGTGCTGCCAACCTCGGCGCACACACCAACGCCAGCATTGTGATCTGGGGCGAGGTTACAGGGTCCCGGAGTGTCGTTAACATACTCAGCCGCCACGAGCCCGCATCTGCTCGTTCCAATGCCTCGCTCAACCAGATTCAACTGCATCGGCTCACACATCCAGATGGATATATCTCATTCCACATCCAAGATCTCATATCACGGATGCCCCTTCTCACGCTCTTTGCTATCAGCCAATCGGCCATCGTCCAGCAGGATTATCCGAGCGCGACCCAGATCATGCGCCAGGCCATCACAATGGTGCAAGACGTCGCCCCCAATGCCAATTACCAGGCCGATGCCGATGTTCGAAAAGAAATGGCTGATGCCCTCTTTCGTCTGGGCTGGCTGTATCAAGGACCTGGCCACGATCCTGTGTCTGCCCTTGGGGTCTATAATCAAGCGATCACCCTCGACCCGACATACGCCCCCAGCTACAACAATCGCGGCATGATCGCGTATGACCAGAAGCAGATGGATCAGGCGTTGGCCGACTATAATCAGGCCATCACCCTCGATCCGACCTTTGCCCTGGCCTACAAAAACCGTGGCAATGTCTATCTCGACCAGCAGCAACAGGATCAGGCGCTGGCCGATTATACGCAAGCTATCGCGCTCGACCCCAGGTTTGCCTCTGCCTACAATAACCGTGGCACTATCTATGCTGCGCGAAAGCAGATGGATCAGGCGCTGGCTGACTATAATCAGGCTATCGCGCTTGACCCAACACTTATTGTTACCTACCGGAACCGTGGTCTGCTATATTACGAACAGGATCAGTTTGATCGGGCACTGACCAACTACAAGAGGAACACAATGTCTGACCCCATCCACGGTCGCTATGTTCTCCCTGCTGGGCGTGTCGTCTACCTCACCCGCCTACTGCTCACCCCAACCTATGAGGGTGTCCTGGAGGGTTCCCCGGCACTGGTGAGCCGGCACATCCGCGAGCGCCTTGCTTCCAGCGTACCATACGCATTGGGCATCCCTGCGCCCTTCGTCGTCATCGATGACGGCGCGCCCGCGTTGCCGCCCTACCGCTGGGTCGCCAGCTTCCGCTCGCCCCGGGCTGTCCAGCGTGTCAATGACCCTGACTACGAGTCGCAGCTTACGCTCTGCTGGTTCACCGCTGCCATCCCCGCCGACATCCACGCACTGTTCGCTGAGGCTCTGTCCGAAATGGACTGGGATGCCTCCGCCGAGGACTACGACATCATGCCCTGAACGATGTTCAGGGCTTCTCGCCGCCCCTTGCGTCCCCTCGCCCCCCCTGCTACAGTGGCGACAGATGATCGGTTCTCAGCTCCGCCCAGGAAACCACCTATGCCCCGCTACCCCATCGGCCCCGCCGCCCTGGAGCTTATCCGGGGCGACATCGTCGCCCAGACCACCGACGCTATCGTCAACGCGGCCAACGAGCGCCTCGCCGCTGGAGGCGGCGTCTGCGGCGCGATCTTCGCCGCCGCCGGGCATCGTCGGCTCGCCGCCGCCTGCCGCCCGCTCGCGCCCTGCCCCACCGGCGAGGCTCGCATCACCCCCGGCTTCGCCCTGCCCGCCCGCCATATCATCCACGCCGTCGGCCCGGTCTACCGCCGCGCCGACCTCGCAGGCTCCGCCGCGCTGCTCGCCGGCGCCTACCGC
>CAIRFY010000326.1 GCA_903877945.1 uncultured Oscillochloris sp.
GTGTCTGGTTTGACGCAAAGACAAGGTTTCAGCTTTACAGTGTGGTGATGAGGCGAGGATGCGACGAGGCGATGCTATCGCATCCTCGCCTCATCGCGTCCCCGCCAAACTGTAAAGCTGTTCTGACCCATGCCAAAGGCGCGAAGAATGGGGAGTCGGTCTCATCACAATGTTGAGACCGAGCGTGGTACAAGCCGAACTACTCTTCGGTGAAGAGCGGGGTCGAGAGGTAGCGCTCACCGTTGGAGGGAACGATGAAGACAATCAGCTTACCGGCGTTTTCAGGGCGGGCGGCGACGCGCAGGGCGGCGGTGGCGGCGGCACCACTGCTGATGCCGACCAGGATGCCCTCTTCTTTAGCCAGGCGGCGCGCCATAGCAAAGGCGTCATCGTTGCTGACCTGCTGAATCTCATCAATAATGCTGGCGTTGAGCACATCGGGTACAAAGCCCGCACCGATGCCCTGGATCTTATGCGGGCCGGGTTTACCGCCAGAGAGGACGGGGGACGCCTCTGGTTCGACAGCGACCACGCGGAACGTGGGCTTACGGGCCTTGATCACCTCGCCGACGCCGGTGATCGTGCCGCCGGTGCCGACCCCGCCGACCAGAATATCGACCAGACCATCGGTATCGCGCCAAATCTCCTCGGCGGTGGTCTGCCGATGCACCTCAGGGTTCGCCGGGTTCTTAAACTGCTGCGGGATGAAGCTATTCGGCAAGTCGGCGGCAATCGCCTCAGCGCGGGCGATTGCGCCACGCATACCCTCGGCCCCAGGGGTGAGAATAAGCTCAGCGCCGTACCCACGCAGCAGCTTACGCCGCTCAACGCTCATCGTCTCGGGCATGGTCAGGATCAGCTTGTAGCCCCTGGCGGCGGCCACAAATGCCAGGCCAATCCCCGTATTGCCGCTTGTCGGCTCCACCAGCGTCGTCTCACCGGGCTTGATCTTGCCCTCGCGCTCGGCGGTCTCGATCATGGCCAGGCCGATGCGATCCTTCACGCTGCTCGCCGGGTTGAAGAACTCCAGCTTTGCAAGCACTGTAGCGTGGGTGTCATTCACCTTATTCAGACGAACCAGCGGAGTGTTGCCAATCAAATCGGTAATGCTATCGTAGATCCGCGCCATAGTGCCAGGCTCCTTTCAGTAGTGCGCTCGTTGTGTCTTACGATTGTAGCGCCGGGGCGGTGTAAAGTCAAGTTCTTAAGAGATATTGTTCACTTTCTCCGGCGCAAACACGCGAGACTGGCCGACGACGAGCGCGGTGCTGGTCAGGGCATGAGCTAGGGCCAATACTTTTCGAATAAGCTGATCTCACACCGGCCTTACCCCCTCACCCCCTGCCCCTCTCCCGCTCAGGGAGAGGGGGCTGGGGGGTGAGGGCTGAGCGGCGGCAGATCCCTTAATACGCGGCGGCGACACGGGACGACTTTGACGTAGCCCTGCGGGGATGCTTACCCTCACTTGCCGCCCCGCCGCCTTTATGCTATAATCCGCGACTAGCGATGAGCCGTATTGGCAGGTAGCACTGCGCTACCTGCCATCTTCTATGCCAGATCGTAGCGGGCAGCGCCCGTTGTATCTGCGGCTCCCAGGCAAGCGTAGCGTACAGGTGCAGGACGAAAGGAGCGACGGGCAATGTCGCAGCAGATTTTGACCGAACTGGCCCAGCGCCAGTATAAGCAGGATATTCCCGAGTTTCGGGTCGGCGACACCGTTCGCGTTGGCGTGCGCGTGGTTGAGGGAGTCCGTGAGCGCGTCCAGGAGTTCGAGGGCGTGGTGATCCGCCGCCGCAGCGGTGGGATCAACGAGAACTTCACTGTGCGCCGGATCGCCTCCCACGGCATCGGCGTCGAGCGTACCTTCCTGCTTCACGCGCCCCGACTCGACAGCATTAAAGTGATGCGCCGTGGCAAGGTGCGGCGGGCCAAGCTCTACTACCTGCGTGGCCTCACGGGTAAGGCTGCCCGTATTAAAGAGCGTCGGGACTAAACAAATGCACAATGCACAATGCAAAATGCACATGGGGTCTATCACCCCTTGCATTTTGCGTTTTGCACTGTGCGCCCAAAGGTGCGCTGTCCGCTGGGGATTCGAGCGGCTCTACCGCGAGTTTGCCTGGACGTACGACACGGTCGCCGCAGCGGTGTCGGGAGGACTCTGGCGGCGCTGGGCGCTCGCCACGCTGCCGTTCCTGAAGGGGCGCGTGCTTGAACTGGGGTTTGGCCCCGGTCACCTCCAACTCGCCCTTGCCTCCGGTAGTCTTCCCGCCTGCGGGCTTGATGCCTCGCCCCAGATGATTGCCATCGCCCGACGCCGACTCCGCCGCGCAGGTCGCCCCGTGCGCCTGGCCCAGGGCCGCGCTCAGCAGATCCCCTTTGCTCCAGCAGTGTTCGACACTGTCCTCGCCACCTTCCCCGCCGAGTATATCGCCGACCCGCGTACCCACGCTGAGATCCGCCACGTGCTGGCACCGGGCGGTCGGGTGGTAATCCTGCCGCTGGCGCAGCTTGACCGCAGTCTCTATGCGCGACTGGTTGATCTGGCCTACCGACTTACTCTCCAGGCACCCGTGCTTCACAAAACCCCACCAGCAGCGCAGCCAACGGCAGGGCTACAGATCGGCGACACTCCGCTGGAAGCCCACTGGATACAGGTTGGGCCAAGCCAGGCGCTCGTGCTGGTGGGCGATCTGAGCAACGAGTAGTAGCGAATACATCTTGCATCTTGCATCTTGCATCTTGTATCTTGCATCTTGCATCTTGCATCTTGCATCTTGCATCTTGCATTTTGCATCTTGCATTTTGCATTTTGCATTGAACTATGTCACCAACGACAGAGTATGAGCAGGCGATGCGCCGACGGGGGCTGGCCCGTCTGGCTGGGATCGATGAGGCCGGGCGCGGCTGCTGGGCTGGCCCGGTGGTGGCCGCTGCCGTGGTACTCTCCCCCGCTGCCCTCGACAACCCTGACATCCTCAGCGGCGTGAATGACTCGAAGCAACTGAGCGCGGCAGGGCGTGAGCGCGGCTATAATCTGATCTGCGCTCACGCCCTGGGGATAGGTGTAGGCGTCGTACCGGCCTTCCTCATCGACGCCTACGGGATCGTCCCAGCCACCCGCCTGGCGATGACCATCGCCCTCCTGGCTCTGTCCTGCCCGGTGGATGCGCTGCTGATTGACGCCTTGCCCCTGCCGGATCTCTCCCTGCCGCAAGAGGCGCTGATCAAGGGCGATGCACGTTGCCTCTCGATTGCGGCAGCCTCCGTTGTGGCCAAGGTATCCCGCGACCGCCTGATGCAGACGGCCCAACTCGCCTTTCCGGCCTACGGCTTCGCGGCGCACAAGGGCTACGGCACGCCTGAACACCAGCGGGCGCTCAACCGATACGGTGTATGCCACCTGCACCGGCACACCTTTAAGCCGCTGCTTGAACTGACGGGGTGTGACGATCTCGGGCCAGCCCTTCCGAGCGACACATAGTTTTATATGCGCTTACGAACACACGCCCTCGCCGCTGCGCTAACCGGGATCGTGTTCTACCCGCGTTCACCGCTGCGGGCGACGGTGGTGCTGCTGAGCGGTACACTGATCGATCTCGACCACCTTGTCCTCTACGCGCTCCAGACCGGCGACTGGAGCATCACCGGTGCCCTCGCCTATGACCGCTACCGTCACGTGATCGGCATCGCTGGTGATACACGTCCCCGCTACAATCCCCTCCGCTCGTGGCTCCATAACCCACTGCTGCTGCTAACACCGCTGTGGGCGGCCACTGTCCGCCGACCAACCCTGCGCCCGGTGGCAATCGGCCTGACGCTGCATCTGCTGCTCGACTACGTCTGGTGGCCGCGCTACACGCTGGCATTCTGGCGGGCCGGAAGGCGCTGCGAACGCTGCGGACGATCCGACCGCAGACTGACGGTACACTGGAATCGTGCGTGGGCCGATCCCAAGTTGCGCACCCTCTGCCGACCATGCTTCGAGATCAGTGCACGGGACGCATATACTCTGTGATAGAATGCACCGAAATCCGCCGGCGCAGCACGCAGAGCCACGCGGCGGCAGGTTGCTGTTGTCCCGTGTACACAGGCGTAGTATGATACGTCAAACACGATTGTCCCATAGCGAACCGGAAAGGCGTTGGCCGATGGCACAGCGGATGGCCCAGGCTGCCAAACTGCTGATTGGTGTGTGGATCGCGGGGGTCGCGGTGGCCATGTTTCTGGTGGTGCCGCAGTACGAGGGTCTCGGCAACGCTGGGCGGATCATTATTATGCACGTGCCTACGGCGTGGGTGAGCGTGCTGGCCTTCTCGGTGTCGGCCCTGTTCAGCGGGCTGTATCTCTGGCGCGGGCAGCCGAAGCACGATGATTACGCCCTCGCCGCCGCCGAGAGCGGATTCCTCTTCACGGTGCTGGCCACGATTACCGGGGCGATTTTCTCGCAGGTGGTCTGGGGCGTCTACTGGAACTGGGATCCACGGCAGACATCGATCTTTGTGCTGCTGCTAATCTACGCGGCCATGTTTGCCCTGCGCTCGTCAATCGAAGATGTGGCTCGCCGCCGCCAGCTCAGCGCGGTCTACTCGTTGTTCGCGTTTGTCACCATGCCCTTCTTGATCTTCGTCGCGCCACGGATCAGCGACAGCACCTTGCACCCGAACTGCGCCTTTCTCCAGGGTAGCACGTGCGGGGGGGTGGAACTGGGGGTGGGTACGCTGGGGCTGCTGGGCGACCGCAAGGTCGAACTGATCAGTCTTGATCGTGTCGGCGATGTGGTGACGGCCAAGGTTGAGGTGACGGAGCCGGGGATGACCAGCGTCACGGCCCTGAGTCCAACATACGACCTCGCCAGCCACACGATCTTGAACCGGCCAAACTTCCCCGGTTTGCGCTTCCGTCTGGTGGTGGAGGGTGTGAACCTGGCGACGAACAGCGTGCGGCTGAATATCGAGGCTCCCGGCACGGGCCTGATCGATAACGGGCGCACTCTGCTCACCTTCCTGGCCTCGATCTTCGGCTTCACCGCGCTGTTTTTTTGGATACTGAATGTGCGGGCGACGCTGCTTGGTGTGGAGTGGGCGCTGGCCCGCAGAGAGGGGGCGCGCTTGTGAATGTGGCACTCGATGCGGGCGCGGCGGTTTATGTCGCTATGGCTGTCACGCTATCGGTCTGGATCGGGATCTTTGTCTACCTCTGGCGGATCGATGTGCAGGCGCGTGCCCTCAGGCGCGAGCTTGAGCGCGAGGATCGGCGCGAGCAGCCCGCCCCGCCGCGTTCCACTGTCACGCGGGTGCGCGAAGGCGAGCCGGTAGAAAAGTAGGGCGGAGGAACGGCCCCGCCGCTGTCATGCACGAACACGAGGATACATTATGGCCACGGTACATGCACCAACCCGCAGCGGCTTTGAGATCAAGCCGCTCCATATCGCCGGCCTCGGCATCATTGTGCTGGCGATGGTTTATGGTCTATTTGGTTTTAAGGACGCCTTTCGCGCCTACACCACCAGTGTGGACGAGGCGATCAGCAGCTCGCGCAGCATCCAACTAGCTGGCTTCCTTGGCTCGAAGGGCGAGATGGACGCGCAGGGCCGCTTCACCTTCATGCTCCAGGACTCGAACAAACAGATGGTTAAGGTTGTCTCGAACCAGCCGCGACCGGCTAACTTCGAGCAGGCGATTAGCATTGTCGCCATTGGCCACTACGACAGTGCCCAGCAGGCGTTCCTGGCCGACGACCTGCTGGTGAAGTGCCCATCGAAGTACCAGGAGTTGCAGTCGAACGCGACGAAGTAGCGACAGGGCCGCAGGCCCCCGATAACGACCATGGAGAGGGTTGAAATTGCCTGCATTGCAGGCAA
>CAIRFY010000327.1 GCA_903877945.1 uncultured Oscillochloris sp.
AGCGTCCCGGTGTGTATTATCATCGCCGGGACGCTTCGCTTCGCTCAGCGTGACAGGGCAAGTTCTGTGGTATTGCGAATGATCACTCCTACGCCGAGCAGCCATCTGCCACGGGCCTACGCCGCTTTAGAGGCGTTCCCCGCGCTGCACGCCGAGGTCGCGGCCAGCCTTCAGCGTCAGGCTGCTCGTGTCGTGGCCTGTCTCGGTCGTGCGGCTGAGCGCACACGTCTGCTCGTCGCGCTTGAGGCCGCCGCCGCTGACCCACGCGGTGGTCTGGTGGTGGTTGAGGGGCCGCCCGGCAGCGGAGTGACCAGCCTGATCGCCACGCTCGCGACCCGCCACCCTATGCCTCTTTGGCTGGCTGACGATGACCCCGCCGGTCTCCCGGCGCTCTACGCCCAGATCGTCGCCCTGCGGCGGCCCGGCATCGCCCTAATTGACCCGGCTTTGCTGACTGACCCGACTGCCCTCGCCCGTCTGCTCGCGGAGGCGGCGGATCAGCCCGGTGGCCCGCTCACCCTGCTGATCGATATGCCCGCGCCCGCTGTGCCTCTGGCTCGACCTAGCCCGCCGCTGCTCCCCGGCGACCTGCCGCCCGGCGTCACGCTGATTGTTGGCTGCGCCCCCGGCTGTCGGCTGCCCGAGGTGCCTCGACTGCGGTTGCGCCTGCCCGACGACGACCCGGACATCGGCGCGGTCGCCGCTCGTATGTTGGACGCCGCCGGGTGCGATCCGGCTACGGCTGCCCGGCTGGTCGCTGCGGCTGACGGGAACCTGCTCTACCTCGATCTTGCGGCGGTTTGGCTGGCGGATGGGCTGATTGATCCGACGATACCGCCGGTTGGCCTCGCCGGTCTGCTTGGCTCCTGGTGGCAGCAACTCGACTCGGCAGGACGACACGTGGCGCTCCTGCTCGCCGCCGCCGGTGAGCCGCTCCCGTTGCCTATCGCCACCGAGGTGCTGGGTGCCGACCCCGAGCCGCTGCTGCTGCGTTGGGAGTCGCTGCGATTGATCGACCTGGCGGTGCAGTCCATTTCGCGTCGTCACCCCGATCATGAAGCCGCCCCGCCGCCCCTGCTGGCAACCTTCGCCCACAGCGCCGTGCGCGAGTTCCTGGCCACCCGTGTCCCTGGCGAGCTGGAGCAGGCCCACGGCGAACTGGCTGCCCTGGCGATGGGCACTGCGTCCTTGACCGGAAGCTACCTCGTGCGGCAGGCGGCTCGTCACGCCGCCCTCGGCCCGGTGGCGGAGCGGGCCACGAGGCTGGCCCGCGTGACCGCACGCGAGCGGGTGCGCGCCCACGAGCGTCAGGCGTCGCTGGATTCCGCCCATAGCGATGCGGCCTGGGAGATGTGGGCGGCATCTGATGGGCCACCCCTACGCACAGTGCGTGCGGTTGCCCTGGCAGGGACGCTGGCGACACGCGCCCGCACATTGAACGGCGACAGCGCGGTAGAAACCCTGTTGACAGGGTTCGAGCGCGGCGGGCGCGAGGCCATCCTCAAGCGGGTGATCGATCTGGTGGAGCGACTGCCCGACGGGACGGGCAAGGCCCAGATCCTGCGCCGCATCGGCGAGGTGTGCTACGGTGCGCGCATGCGTGCGTCGGCGATGCGCCTGCTCTCGCGGGCCATTGACTTGGAGGCCAACCCGATCTCGCACACCTGGCGCGAGCAGCGCGAGCAGTTTTTTGTGGCCTTGGCCTCCGCCGCCATAAGCCTGGGAGAGACCAGCGTCGCTCTTGCGATTGGCGAGCGGATCGAGCATCTGGAGCGCCGGGCGATGGTGGAGACCCAGGTGGCGCGTCACCTGATCGCGGTCGGCGATCTCGACCGCGCCCGGCGCGTGGCCCGTGGCATCTTGCACGAGAGCATGGGGGCGTGGGCGCGGGCGGAGGTGGCGGTGGCCCTCACCAGAATTGGCGACCCACGCGGCACGATGATTCTCGAAGAGATCACCCTGGAGACGGTGGTGGCATGGGCGCAGATCGAGCTGGCCTGCGATATGGCCGCCCACGATGATCGCGCCGCCCGCGCCCGGATCGACGCCCTACTTAGCCCTGGGCAGCGTGACCGTGGCCTGGCCCGGCTGGCTCACGCCCTGGCCCTCGCCGAAAAGGACGGCGACGCGCTGGCCGCCGCCGAGCAGATCGGTGCGGTTGAACTGCGGGTGAGCGCCTTGCTCGATTTGCGCCTCACGCTGGATGGACTGGTGGCAATGCTCGCCCTGGAGCGGGCCACCAGCGATATCGGTGCCCTCACCGGCGATGACCGTGCGCCCCTGCTCGCTTCCCTGGCAGCCGCCCACGCAGCCATCGGTCGTCGCGAGGACGCCCTGCGGATCATCGGGCAACTGCCCGAAGGCGAGGAGCGCGACCGCGCCCTGGCGAAGGTGGCGGTGGCGATCACCCAGAGCGGCGACTATCCGGCTGCCCAGATCATCCTCGTGCAACTCGATGACGATGACGAGCGTGACTGGGCCAAAGACGAGATCGCCCGCATCCTCGCTAACAGTGGTCGTTGGGACGAGAGCCTGACCCTTGTGGCCATGATCGGTGCCGATGATCAGCGGGCGCGCACCTCCGCCGACCTGGCGATTGATCGGGCGCGAGCGGGCGATCCACTGTCCGCCCGCGATCATGCCACCACCATTGATGCGCCCGCCGACCGGGCACGCGCCCTCACCATGATCGCCCCGTTGCTTGTTATGGCGGGCCAGATTGGCGAGGCCATGGCCGTTGACAGCATGCCGGGCCTGCTGGTTTCTGCTGAGACACGCGGGCGCTACCTGGCGGCGGTCGCCGCCGCCCTGGCAAAGACGGGGCGCTATGATGATGCCGCAGCGGTGATTACGCGCATCCAGCGGCCAATTGATCGGTCACGCGCTGGGATCGCCCTCGCCCAGGCTCTTGCCCCGTCTGACCGGGCCAGAGCCTGGGCGGCCCTCGGTGCCGCCCTTATGTCTGCAACCATTGGTCGCGAGGAGTCCTTGCGCGCCTTAGAATTGACCGCCCCGACCCTGGCGATTCTCGGCGGCGGCGACCTGCTGGCCGCCGCTGCTGCGGTGGTTGCTGAGCTTGATAGCTGGATGTAGCCGCAGGGGCAGGGCTAATGCAAAGTCACCCTCCGACCCTCACCCCCTGCCCCTCTCCCTCACGGGGAGAGGGGAGATTCCGCAACAGGACGCATCCGACTCCCCCTCTCCCGTTCAGGGAGAGGGGGCGCTGGGGGGTGAGGGCTGCCCGGCGATCTGCGGACTTTGTAACAGCCCTGAGCCGCAAGGCAGTACGAACCATCAGCCGAGGAAGAGGATAGCGGAGGCGACAAGAGCAATCAGCAAAAGTATACCGGCGAGGACAGCGAGGGCAATGCGCTCGGGGTTGAGGAGCGACCAGTCGCCGATCAGCTCGTTATCAAAGCCGACAAAGTAGAGCCGTTGGGACTTCTCATCGAGCAGAAAATCCATCTCCGTAATGGTTGCGCCACGAATCTTCAGCTCGACGGCCACAAGGCGCGTATCCTCGCCAGCCTCCGCAATGGAGGCGCGCAGCAGATGAGCCAGGGGGGCCACGCTATGCCAGCGCCCCTCGTAAGGCGTGATCTGCGAGCTAAAGACCGGCTCAAGTCGCTTTCTGATCGCCAACTGGGGCAGATCCTCAATGTCATCGGTGTTATGCCACGCTTTGGCCCGGCGGGCGTAGGTAAAGATATGCTCGTCAACAATGTTCCCGGTACCGTCACATATCAGACACTTGCTTTTACCGCGACCCCGGCAGGCAGGACACGAGATAGAGATCGTCTCGTTGGTCTTCCTATTATCGGGGTTGCTGACCTTGCGCACCTTTTCAAGCGTACCCTTGCCCTGACACTCCTTGCAGGGGATGCTGCTGCCGCCGCTGCATGTCGGGCAAACGTGGACACGCGTCGAGTTCGGCAAGGCCAGTTCGTGCGCCTTGACTGACTCGAAGGTACCAGCGGCAGACACATTAACGCTCCAGACATCGGGGATGATCTGGACAGAACTGCGGTCGTCGGGCTTCTGCGGGCGGGTGCGTACCTGAGGCGCGCTACGGGTTTCGTAGAGCGTGTTCAGTTCGTAGGAATAGATGTTGTAGCTGACGATCTGTTCGGGCTGGATGATCTGACCGAGGGCGCGGCGGCGGAAGAATCCGTCGCGGCTCCAGCGGCTGAGCAGGCGGCGGATGACATCGCGGCGGTGCATGTCGTCGGCGCGTTTGCGCGAGCGGGCGAGGAACTCCCTAAACGTCTCGTCAAGCTGGATACCGAGGGCCGTCTCTAGCGGGTTCTCCAGCCACTCGGCGCTGGCTTCCCAGCGCGACTCCTCCATATCGTCGGTGGCGAGATCGATCTGACCGCGCAGAGCCTGACGCAGAGCGGCGGCAGCCGCCGCCGCCGTGGGGTAACGGATGCTCGGTTGGGGCGCGAGCATCCGGCGCACCACCCGATCAACCGGGGCGAGACTCGGGTCGTACGTGGCGAGGCTGGGCAGTTCGCCGCCAGGCGCGGGCGGCACCTCGCCGCTGAGCATATGGAAGGTCACGGCACCAAGGCTATAGATGTCGAGGGCGGCACCGGCCTCGCCGTGAGCCAGCCGCTGCTCGGGGGCCGAGTAGGGCGTCAGGTAGTCGGCCTCATCAATGTTGCTCAGGTCGGGGGTATCGGGGCTGGCCGCGAGGCTCAGGTTGGACAAGTAGGCCGCGCCCTGGGGGCTAACCAGGATGTTGACTGGCTGCACGTCGCGGTGAAAGACCTGCTCGCCGTGGAGGTAGTCGAGGGCGGCGGCCACCTGAGAGATAACGCGCACCGTGAGCATCGCGCTCTGCGGGCCATCGGCGAGGGCGACACTGAGCGGACGCGCATCGATCTGGGGCGTCACCAAATAGTCGCCGTAGGTGTCGTCGTGGCCCGCGTCGATGACCGGGAGCAAACTGGGGTGCGCAAGATGTGCGGCGAGACGCCCCGCCAGTTGAAAGCGGCTGGCCGAGATCCAGTCGTGGCGGCGCAGGATATGCACCCGCACGGGGCGATCCAGAGTAAGATGGCTGGCCCGGTAGACCGTCGCCAACTCCTCCTGGCCTACGCGCTCGTGGAGGCGGTAGTTGCGTAGCTCGTAGGTTCCACCCTCACCAGCGGGCTTTCGCTCGGGGGGGGGCGTGGCTCGCGGTGTACTCATGTTCTCAAGTATACACTGTTGCGGCGGGATTGCAGATTGCAGATTGTAGATTACCCAGGACTGTTGCAAAGTCCGCAGATCGCCGGACAGCCCTCACCCCCCAGCCCCCTCTCCCTGAACGGGAGAGGGGGAGTCGGATGCGTCCTGGTGCGGAATCTCCCCTCTCCCCGTGAGGGAGAGGGGCAGGGGGTGAGGGCTGAGCGGCGATCTCCAATCATCCTACGCCGCCGCCAGTTGTTCCCACTGGGCGTACTTTTCAGCGAGGAGCCGCTCAAGCTCGGCGTACTGGCTGCCCAGGGCAGTGAGCTTCCTCACATCCTGACCGCCACTGGCCTTATCGAGGGCGCTGCGCAGCTTGCCCAACTCCTGCTCAAGCGTGGCCACCTCGGACTCCAGGGCCGCCAGACGCCTCTTGCGCTGACGTTCTTCGTTCGTTGCTGGCAGGAGATCGGAGGCGGGCGGCAGGGAGGCGAGCTTCCCGCCGCTTGCCTCCGGCTTCCCGCCGCTTGCCTCCGGTCCGCGCTCAGCAAAATCGCTGTAGTTGCCAATAAACTGGCGCATGCGACCATGCTCGACATTCCAGATCTTGTCGGCCAGTGCATCAATGAAGTAGCGGTCGTGTGAGACAAAGAGGATAGAGCCAGGGTACTCCTTGAGTACGCCCTCCAGCGCCTCGCGGGCACTGATGTCGAGGTGATTGGTGGGCTCATCGAGTACCAGCAGGTTGCCGGGCAGCAAGGTCAGTTGGGCCAGGGCCACCCGCGAGCGCTCGCCGCCGCTCAGGTCGCCGATCCGCTTGAACACATCGTCGCCACTGAACAGGAAGCGCCCTAGCAGGTTGCGCGCCGCCGGTTCGCCCAGGCTCGGGCTGGCCCGCGTCAGTTCCTCCAGCACGGTGGCGGTCATATTCAACATGTCGTGGCCCTGCGCGTAGTACCCGATCATCACCTTGTGGCCGAGGCGTGGCGCACCCTGGAGCGGACTCAGTTCGTTGATCAGCGTGCGTAGCAAGGTGGTCTTGCCACAGCCGTTGGGGCCGAGCAGAGCCACGCGCTCGCCTCGGTGGATCTCCATACCGTCGGCACGCAGCAGCACACGTGGCTCCGACTCGTGGCGACGGTCGCCGGGAAATCCGATCACCAGACCTTCGAGGGCCAGCACCAGCTCGCCGCTGCGCAGCTTGGTATCGAGGAACAGCCGCAGTTTGGCCTGCTC
>CAIRFY010000328.1 GCA_903877945.1 uncultured Oscillochloris sp.
CAGCACCCGCAGGCATTCACCGCCGAACTGCTACCCATGCGCCGTGCGCTTGCCACCCCACACGTTCAGGCGTGGCTCACCGCACATCCAACCTGGTCTGATCTGATCTGGGCGCTTTACTGCGCCCCCGATCCTGCGGCGGAAGGGCTGCCGCAGCCGACCCACGTCATGAGCGATTCAAAGCTGACAAGCTGGCTGATTCAGGGTTGGGCCGAGGCCAAGCCAGAACAGGCGCTTCTTGATCAGCTTGAAGTATGGGCCATGGCAACCAACGACCCCGCCCGCTGCCGCGATGCCGCCGTCGCCCTGGCGCTGCTCAACCACACTCGCTGGGAACGCTGGCTGATCGCCACAATGCAGCCTGTCCAGCGCCCCGTCCTAATCCTCCTCCGATGGTACGCCTGCGACCTCGCCCTCGCCCGCGCCCTCGACCGCGCCCTCGCCCGCGCCCTCGACCGCGCCCTCGACCTCGACCTCGACCTCGACCTCGACCTCGCCCTCGACCGCGCCCGCGACCTCGCCCGCGCCCTCGACCTCGACCTCGCCCGCGCCCGCGCCCGCGACCGCGCCCTCGACCTCGCCCGCGCCCGCGCCCTCGCCCTCGCCCTCGACCTCGACCTCGCCCGCGACCTCGACCTCGCCCGCGACCTCGACCTCGCCCGCGCCCGCGACCTCGACCTCGCCCGCGACCTCGACCTCGCCCGTATAGAGACAAATCTAAACCAGATTGAAATCATTGTGAGCAAGGCTGAGCAGGCTACCGCCGCGCTACCGGCTGAAGCAGCGGATCTGCGTGACGTGCTGCGGACAATCCGCGACCAGATCACTACGTTCCGCCAATTGTTCGCTTCGCCGGTGTGGTCTGCGCTGAGCGTCGCTGAATCACGACAAAAGATCAGCGCGCCAGCCACACACGCCATTTCGGAAGATGAGCGTGGTCGCCTCACCTATACAGCGGCGCTGGCAACCCAGGTGCTTCGCCCCGAAGATCATGCCCGGCTGACGCTTCCCAAACCGTCAGAGGAAGCACGCGATCTACTGCAACCCTGGCTGGAGAGCGACGAACCACTACTGCGGCAAAGTGGCGCGCTGCTGCTGGCCGAATCTGGGCTGCGCTCACCAGTAGTCATCGCAGAACTGAACACGCTTCTTACCAGCCCGCACGACCTGTTTCGCTACCGGGTTCGCGCCGTCTTGCAAACAAAGCTGCCGACAAGCAACTGGGAACAAACCTCCATTGAACTGCTTGCCAGGGCAACCAATGCGCAGGGCTCGGCAGCCGACGCCTACCTCACCAGCACCTATGCTGGCTGGGCGCTCCAGTGGCTCCAGCATGATCGCCCGGAGTGGCTGACTGATTGGGCACACCGCGCCACAGCGAGGGAAGGAACGAGCCAGCGCATCCTCAGTAGTGTGCATATTCTGGAATCAGCCTGCTGGCCCGTCTTTCACGATCTGCTGCGCAGCAGCCCGCCGTCGGTGCAGGAAGCGTTGCTGGACTCGCTACGCTGGCTCCTGCCAACCCTCCCGACCAGCGTGGATCTGCTGCTCGAACTCAGCACCGCTACCGCGCCGGTTGGCCCTGCCGCCCTTAACGCACTCGGTTTTGCCGCAACGCTAAGCGCTGCGCAGACGGCCCGGCTACTTACCTTCGCCCTACAGCCCGATCCACCGCCGCAACTCTGGAGCACCCTGGCCCGGCTGGCCGCACGGGTACCAGACGTCATCGCTATGTTGGAGCAAGCCCCACACACCGCTGAGGGAAACGCCGCCCGAGCGCGCTGGCTGGTTATGCAAGCTCAGGAGACGGAGTCACTTGATCCGGCACCAGTCCTCGCACAACTCAACGTGATGGTGGCGCAGCGCGACGACCAGCTTGCCGCGCTGGTGGGTGCAGGCAACGATGATGATCTCTGGTCGGATTACCACGCAGCGGTTGCGGCAACCATCCGTGCGCTCATCCAGGAACACGATGATCTGCTCGTGTCCCTGCTGGTGCCGCTGCGCGAGGCCCTGAGCGAGGAAGCATGGCCGCGCCAGCGCATCGCCCTCGCCGCGCTCGCCGCCTGCGCAGAGGCCATGCCAGCCCGCTTCAACCTGTTGGGTAGCGAGATGCCAGGATTGCTACTCGCAGTAACTGCACACGCCCACAGCTTCAGCGCACGCCGCTTCGCCATCACCGCGCTCTCGCACCTGCGCGAGATTGACGGGCAGGTGCTTATGGCCCTGCTGCGCCTAGCTGGCGACACCGAAGATGTCCAGAAAGACGTGATCGCCGCTGCGGGCCGCTTCAACCGACTGCACCCCGCGCTCGGCGAGCAGTTGCCCCAAGAGCTTACGGCAGCCCTGAGCGGCACCAGCACCAGCCGGGCCTACGTCGCGGTCAAACTGCTGGAAGCGCTCGGCACCTCGGTATCGGCAGCAGCGACCCCTGGGCTACGCCGCCAGATCATCGCCGCCCTCGCCAACGCCCTGCGCGACGAGCGCAGCCGACGCAGCGTCTGGCTCTGGGACAGCGAGATTAAGGAAGAGGGTACGCTGGATCAGCATATGTACCGGGCGCTACTGCGGGTGGCGGGATTCAGCGGGTAGGGAACGCAGCGGCATCGATCGGGCGGGGATCTGAAGGTGCCGAAGCTACGCCATGTAACCAGAGAGACGGGCGTTTTCCTGATGCGGTGTCCCATTCAAAATCCCCGCCACGATCCGCTGGCGTGTAGAAGTAATCGAGCGGGTTATCAACCAACTCCGCCGGCTCATACCGATTAGCCACGTGTTCATCACTGAGCCGCATCGGATCTCCGCACCACATGGGCAAAGCGCAAAAGCCACCCTTCGTGAGCGACTAATTGCAGCGTATGGCACACCCCAAGAGAACGCCCCTCCGCTCGCCTGCTGCTCCTACTGCCTGACCACCAGCGGTCGAATCGAAATTGATCATCTTGTGCCCAAGAGCCGTGGGGGGACGAATCACTGGAGCAACGTGGCCCTGGCCTGCGTCGCCTGCAATGAGCGCAACCGGACGATTATCGAGAATCAGCGAGCCGCAGAGCGGCAGGCCCGACAAGCCCAGAAAGAATCGAAAGAGGCCAAAGCTTCCCGAAGCAAGCAAAAAAGACCAAAGGCTGAACCCATTAGTATCCCCGACCTCCAAGGCTTCCGCGACATCTGGCAGCGTGATGTAGAGCGTCGGCAAGCACTCGGCGCCATACCCGTCCCATTCGGGGGCTTCCGCCAATTTTCCCTCGGGCAGATCCGGCGTAAGGTGCTTATCTCCCTTCTTGAGAACTTCCCCGATCCTGAGCAGGTGAAGAAGAGCCTTGAGTTGGTAAAGATCCTGCTCAGCAACGATCCTTTGCAGAAGGCTGCAAAGAAAGCTGCGAAGGCCAGCAATCACCTCTGGCGGCGTGGCGAACGTCACTGGCACCGGCCCCGCCGCAGCATCATCACACCAGAGCAGCGCAAGCAGCGTCGGAAGCCGCTGATCAAACTGGGCTGGATGAGCAAAGACGAACTATGGATCTACTACAACCAACTCCGTGAGCTACGCGATCTGGCCGAGAAGTTTGATACCGTGCGTCGGGCCATTGAAACGCTGGCGCGCAAGCGACTTCCCTCATACCCGCGTGTCTACCCAGTCATTCTCGGCAAGGACAGGCGGATCTGGTATCGTGACGCTGACGATGAATCACTTGCTCAGGAACTTGATCGCATGCTTCATCTGTATCCGGTGAACCGGAAGCGTGGCACTGAGCACGCCGCTCTTCCTAAAGAGCTGGCTCGCCAAGCTGAGCGTAACCAGGCGGGGTATCTTCAGGCGGTCGGCAACTTTGAAGAGCCGAAGCTTCAGCCGCTTTCGTATAAGCGCACGATGCGGTCTGACAACTACACCGCATTCGCCGTGCTCTTCAGAGAGCGAGAAGTCACAAGAGAAGAGCTAGAGGAGCGATTCAAAGACCTCGAAGCCAAGGAGCGCACATACCATATCGACCGGCTGTTTAAGCAGACGTGTATCTATGAGTACCGCCTCGTGCTCGCGCTGTGGCCACACCAGGGAGTGCCAGAGACCTACAGTAATGAGCACTGGCAAACCCACCTAGCCAACTTTCGCTACCTTAATGCACCAGAAACGTTCTTCACGCCATCGAAAAACGCCCACTACATTGTCTTCCCCATCCATTGTGGCATGGAGTATCAGGACACACTCTTTCGCGAGGTCATTGCGTACCAACGAGAGCAGCAGGTCAGGCTTCAGTCCAAGCACCAGGAGGATGGCAAAGAGACGAGCATCGAAACCTGTTTCCCCGAAGATTCGGCTATCGCCAAGCTGGAGATTCTGAGCGAGCGGCGACCAACGGAGATCCCCCACCGCAAGATCTTCACACACGAGTGGAATTTTCATGCCCATCTCACTACGGCGGTACCAGTACCGCCATGTAGTGGACTCCCGGAGTATGTTGTCGGTATCCACGAATATAAAGGACGCTATCACGCCGCGATGATCTCGCTCGACGGGAGGCTCCTTGATAGTATGGACATTCAACCAGATATTGAACTTCCCCCGGAGATAGAAGGCGAGTCTCCTACTCGCCGCGATATTAAGGACAGTGAGCGCTACGTCTACCACCTTGTGAAAAAGATGGTTGAGATTGGCTTGGGCGAAACCTCAGATGCGGCGAAGGGACTCCAGGGCCTCATTGCCCTAGAGGACACATCATGGCGTAAAGATCAAACATTATTGCTGAGTGTACCGAGCCAGGAAGATCTGGTACGACCAACTGCACGGGTACCGGTTATTCTCCGCTACAAGGCGCTCCGGGCCGGCCTGCTAGAGCCGTTTAATGTGCTCGGTGTCGCCCCTACCCGCGACTGTAGCGCCTGTGGTACTCGAAGTGCCAACGCCAGTATCCACATACATCGTCTGCAGCGATGCCCTCACCCCAGCTGTGGCTCGACGAAACTCACCCCAACAGCCAAAAAGGGCACCATCCGCTGCAAAGACTGCAAGCGCACATGGGAAGAACAACTCCCATTCTTTGCCTGCCCGAAGTGCGAACACTATCAACTGGCGAAGATCAACACCGCAACCGTTGTGGCTCTCAAGGCACTCCATCGGATCGCCCGATTTCACAAGGAAGCCATAGAGAAGCAACAGCGGGGTAACGCATAGAGCCAGTTCCACAAATCCCCCCTGCGGAACCGGGCTATTAGCAAGTAGTTTCGGCGGTATCGCTAACGACTGTAAACACGCCTATATTGTTGCTTGCACATGCTGGCTTCACAGGCTATAGTAGGGAGGATGCTAGTACCTCCCAGCAGGGCTGCGTTGCCAGCGAGTACCGTTGGTGAAATGCACCACGCTGTCAAAGGCCCAGAGCCAAAGGCGGGTCGCACGAGAGACCAAAGCACCCAGTTTTGCAGCATTCTGATGAGGAATGTTTCTGGGTTGTAGTGGTCGAAATCGTGTAACAGCCAGCGGAGGGCCTTCACACGCGCAGATGATGTAGCTCGGGTTGCAGCGATTGAAACCGTGTGACAACCAGTGGAGATCCGGCGCAGAAGAGGCGGCTGGAGTCCAGGGGATAATGTAAAAGCTTTTGAGTGATAATCAAAACGGCGCGAGGATGCCCCTCGCGCCGTTTTGATCTGGAAGACCCGAGAAGTGCGGCTGAGCTCGGAGGGCACGAGGAGAGGTGAGACCGTAGGGGTGATCGCACAATGGTGCAGGTACCGCTTCGGTTTTACCGCGTCCCAATCAAGGATTCACAGCGTGTAAAACTGAGCGATCACAGCACGCGGAGCGACCTTTTTTGCCGTCGGGAGTGTAAGCACTTCTTTTGAGAAAAGCGCCGTTTTACGTGGTCACAGTGGGATGTCCAAATTCAAGAATCCCAACTGTCCAATTTCACCTACCCCGAACAGGCGGCCTTATCCGGCTAAATCCTTGACTCCACACAACAACCCCAAGAGGATTGCTATATTGTAGCATCCCCTTTGGACCCCGCAAGGCGATGCATAGTTCGGCGTCGCGCTTCACATGCGTGTGTAGGTTCGGCACGTCTTCGGTTCCATCACGCTCCCTGCCAACCACTGTAGATGACGATTCACCTTGCCAAGTTGTCAGCGTGCCTCGCTGCCGCGTGGGTCGCTCTGAGGATAGCTACTGTGCCCCGTGGACGCCCCAAGAAGACCACACCACCTGCCGCAAACGGGAATGACCAGACACCGCTGTCGCTGCCGCCCGCCCGTAGCGAGCACCTCGATATTCCGGCCCTGGAGACCTGGCTCTGGGACGCGGCATGCGCCATCCGGGGTGCGACCGATGCGCCCAAGTTTAAGGACTTCATCCTGCCGCTGGTCTTCTTCAAGCGCCTCTCCGATGTCTTTGACGATGAGGTCGCCAAGCACGCGGCGACCTTCGGTGGCGAGTTCGCGTGGCTCGGGCAGCAAGTCGTCGAACAAGGAGAAGACCATCCGCGCCGCCCTGGTCGAGCAGAATGTGATCGAGGGCGTGGTGCTGCTGCCCGAGAACCTGTTCTACAACACCAGCGCGCCGGGGGTCATTCTGCTGCTGAACCGGGGTAAGCCAGAGGCACGCAAGGGCCAAATCCTGCTGGTGAACGCCTCGGCCTACTTCGTCAAGCGCAAGCCTAAGAACGAACTGACCGAGGACGGCATCGCGGCGGTGGCCGACGCCTACCGGGCCTGGGAGAGCCGTGAGAAGCTGAGCCGGGTGATCTCCCTGGCGGAGGCTCGCACCGCTGACTACAACCTCAGCCCCTCGCAGTTCGTCATCGTGACCGACCGCGCCCAACATCGCCCACTTGATACAATCCTGGCTGACATCGCCGAAGCACGCATTGAGCGCGAACGAGCCGACGCCGAGCTGGCTAGGGTGCTGGAAGCGGTAAAGCGCAAAGACATGGTTCAAACCAGCTTGACAGTGTGCAGTGACTGTAGCGCCGCCTTCCAGGCGGTCAGGAGTACCACCGCAGGCGGGAAGCCCGTGCTACAACTGTCACGCTGAAACCTGGCACCTGAAACCTTGTCAAAGCGGTAGAGCGGTAGAGTGGTAAAGCGGTAGAGCGGTAGAGCGGTAGAGCGTGCTGGCCGGTGAACAGGTACAATGTGGCGTGAAGGAGGACACGATGACCACACTTCACATAGACTACCCTGAAGAGTTGCTGGAGCAGACGGAGCAGACCAGGGAAGATCTGGAGCGACTGGCGCGTGAGGCGCTGCTTGTGCGCCTCTACGATCTCGGCAAGATCTCGTCGGGCAAGGCCGCCGAGCTACTCGGCATACCGCGCCGGGAGTTTCTGGATCTCCTAGGTAAGTACGGTGTGTCCATCTTTGATGACGCTCAGGATGTAGAAGCGGAGGCCCAGCTTGCCATCGAAGCCAGTCGTCTCCAACACAAGCCCGCTAATTAACCTGGTATAGCAATCCTCTTGGGGTTGTTGTGTGGAGTCAAGGCTTTAGCCGGATAAGGCCGCCTAAAGGCTCGACTCCTTTTCATAACCAGTTTAGGATTGCTATAGGGGTGGGGCACCTCGATCTCCTGCTGCAACTCTACACCGAGGTTTTGATCCCGGATCAGCCCCAGGCTGCGCGCTGAGGTGCGGCGTGCGGCGGGCGAGGAATCATGAACCCACTGGATCGCATCTCCACCCGCCGGGTTGAACACCCTATTCTGCGAGCGTCTTGCAGGGTTAGACGCCCGTCTTGCAGGGTTAGACGCCCGTCTTGCAGGGGTGGACGCCGGTCTTGCAGGGTTAGACGCCGGTCTTGCAGGGTTAGACGCCGGTCTTGCAGGGTTAGACGCCGGTCTTGCAGGGTTAGACGCCGGTCTTGCAGGGGTGGACGCCCGTCTTGCAGGGGTGGACGCCGGTCTTGCAGGGGACGTACTGTGCAACCTCTTCGCCGCCCAGATGCGCGAGACCGCCCCGCAGTACCTCCCGCTGACTCGTGGCTGGGACGATAAGGCCAGCGGC
>CAIRFY010000329.1 GCA_903877945.1 uncultured Oscillochloris sp.
ATACGAACATCCTCACCAGTACGACCGTGGTCTACTGGATGTCGAGCACCATCAACGTCGTAGGTGGGCAGACCTTGACCATTGTGCCGGGGGTGACGATCAAGAGCGGAGCCACGACGGGCCTGTATGTCAGCGGCACGTTGATGGCCAACGGCACGCTGGCGGCCCCGATCACCTTCACCTCGGAGAAGGATGACGCAGCCTGCGGGGTGGGCGCGAGCAACGAGGCGGTCTGTGACACCGACAACGCGGTGAGCAGCCCGGCGACGAGCGATTGGGGCTTTATCGAGTTTGAGGCGGGCAGCAGCAACACGAGCAGCCTGACCCGGGCGGTGCTGCGCTATGGCGGGCATGGCTACCCCTCTGGCATCGGCACAGCGTACAGCCAGGGGGTGGTGCGCCTGCGTGATGCGTCGCCGACCCTGGACAACCTGAGCATGACCCAGAACTACCGCAACGCAGCCGAGCTATCGGGGGAAACCTGGAACAACAACACGCTGAACAGCAGCACGGTGGTCTACTGGATGGGTGGCACCCCCCAGGTGGCGGCGAACCAGACCCTCACCCTCGGCCCAGGGGTGAAGATTAAGGCGTGGATCAATGCGAACCTGTTCATTCATGGCAAACTGACCGCCAACGGCACGCTGGCGGCCCCGATCACCTTCACCTCGGAGAAGGACGACACGGTCTGCGGGGTGGGCGCGAGTGATGAGGCGGTCTGCGACACCAACAACGCGGTGGGCACCCCGACGACTGGCGATTGGGGCTTCATTGAGTTCGAGGCGGGCAGCAGCGACACCAGCAGCCTGACGCGGGCGGTGCTGCGCTACGGCGGGTCGGGCTACCCCTACGGCAGCGGTACACCCTACAGCCTGGGGGTGGTGCGCCTGCGCGATGCGTCGCCTGTCTTGGCCAACCTGAGCATGACCAAGAACTACCGCAATGCGGCGGAGTTGGGGGGCGGCAACTGGAACACCAACATCCTTACCAGCACGACCGTGGTCTACTGGATGTCGAGCAGCATCGCGGTCGTAGGTGGCCAGACTCTGACCATCGTGCCAGGGGTGTCGATCAAGAGCGCCGCCGCGACGAGCCTGTACGTTGATGGCACGCTGGTTGCGGATGGCACGCTGGCGGCCCCGATCACCTTTACCTCGGAGAAGGATGACACGGTCTGCGGGGTGGGCGCAAATGACGAGGCGGTCTGCGACACCAACAACGCGGCGGATGCGCCAGCACCGCAGGACTGGGGCTTCATCCAGTTTGCCCCCGGCAGCAACGATACGAGCAGCCTGACCCGTGCAGTGCTGCGCTATGGCGGCAAGGTGAACACCACCCTGAGCGGCGCGGTTCGGCTGAATAACGCCAACCCAACCCTGGCGAACCTCAGCATCGAGCAGAGCTACCGCAACGCCGTGGCCCTGCTGGCGGGCGATTGGACGACGACCACCTTTGGCAGCACGGGCATCATCTACTGGCTGGAGGGCCCGGTGAATGTGCTGGCCAATGAAACCTTGACCCTGAGCCCAGGGGTGAAGCTGAAGGGCGCGGCCAACGCCTTCCTGTACGTGAACGGCAAGCTCACCGCCAATGGCACGATCACAGATACGATCACCTTCACCTCGGAGAAGGACGACACGGTCTGCGGGGTGGGCGCGAGCGACGAGCCGGTCTGCGACACCAACAATGCGGTGGATGGCCCCGCCGCGCAAGACTGGGGCTACCTTGAATTTGCTCCCGGCAGCAACGACACCAGCAGCCTGACCCGGGCGGTGCTGCGCTATGGCGGCAAGGTGAACACCACCCTGGGCGGCATTGTGCGGCTGAATAACGCCAACCCGACCCTGGCGAACCTGAGCATGGAGCAGAGCTACCGCAACGCGGCGGAGTTGATGGGGGGCAACTGGGATACCAACACGTTCGATAGCACGACCGTCGTCTACTGGCTGGGGAGCGATATCAATGTCGCCGCGATCCAGACCCTCACTATCGCGCCGGGGGTGAAGATCAAGGGTGCGGCGAACACCAATCTCTTTGTGTCTGGCAAGCTGACGGCTGACGGCACGCTGGCGACCCCGATCACCTTCACCTCAGAGAAGGATGACACGGTCTGCGGGGTGGGCGCGGGAGACGAGCCGGTCTGCGATACGAACAACGCGGTGGATGGGCCTGCCGCGCAGGATTGGGGCTACATTGAGTTTGTTCCCAGCAGCGACGATACGAGTAGCCTGACCAGGGCGGTGCTGCGCTACGGCGGCAAAGGGCAGAACAACACCCTGAGCGGCGTCGTTCGGCTGAACAATGCCAACCCGACTCTGGCGAACCTGAGCCTGGAGCAGAGCTACCGCAATGCTGTGGCGCTCGTGGCAGGCGATTGGAGCACAACCACTCTTGGCAGCACAACGATTGTCTACTGGCTGGGCGGCACCGTCAATGTGCTGGCCAATCAGACCTTGACTCTGAGCCCGGGGGCGAAGGTGAAGGGCACGGCCAGCGCCAGCCTGTATGTGAACGGCAAGCTCACCGCCGATGGCACGCTGGCAGCCCCGATCTCGTTCACCTCAGAGAAAGACGACACCGTCTGCGGCGTCGGCGCGAGCGACGAGCCGGTCTGCGACACGAACAATGCGGTGGACGGGCCAGCCGCGCAGGACTGGGGCTTTATCGAGTTCGAGTCGGGCAGCAACGACACGAGCAGCCTGACCCGGGCGGTGCTGCGCTACGGCGGGAAGGGCTACCCCGCTGGCATGAGCATCTACAGTCTCGGCGTCGTGCGCCTCCGCGATGCGGCACCCACCCTCGCCTACCTAAGCATGGAGCAGAACTACCGCAACGCGGTCGAGTTGGCGGGGGGCGACTGGAGCACCAACACGCTCGACAGCACCACGGTGGTCTACTGGATGGGTGGCTCGGTGAATGTGGCGGCAAACCAGACTCTGACGATCATGCCGGGGGTGAAGATCAAGGCGGCGGCCAACGCGAACCTGTATGTCAGCAGTAAGCTCAGCGCGACAGGCACGGTTGCGGCCCCAATCTACTTTACCTCAGAGAAGGATGACACGGTCTGCGGGTACGGCGCGAGCGACGAACTGGTCTGCGATACGAACAATGCGCCGGACGGCCCGGCTGCCGAGGACTGGGGCTTCATCGAGTTCGAGTCCGGCAGCAACGATAGCAGCAGCTTGGCGCGGGTGGTGCTGCGCTACGGCGGGAAGGGCATTCCTTCTGGTGGCTGGGCCGCTGCGAGCCTGGGGGTCATCCGCCTGCGGGACGCTGCGCCGAGCCTGGCCAACCTGAGCATGGAGCAGAACTACCGCAACGCGGTCGAGCTGGCGGCAGGCGACTGGAACACCAACTCGCTCGACAGCACCACGGTGGTCTACTGGATGGGGGGCTCGGTGAATGTGGCGGCAAACCAGACTCTGACGATCATGCCGGGGGTGAAGATCAAGGCGACGGCCAACGCTGACCTCCAGATCTCTGGCAAGCTGATCGCCAACGGCACCCCCGCGACTGATACTGCGGCGGCGACACTGATCTCATTCACCTCAGAGAAGGACGACACGGTCTGCGGGTTAGGTGCCAGCGACGAGCCGGTCTGCGACACCAACAATGCGGTGGACGGGCCAGGTGCGCTGGACTGGGGCTACATCGATTTCAGATCCGGCAGCAATGCCACCAGCAGCCTGAGCTGGGCCGACCTACGCTACGGCGGCAAAGGGGCGAACAACACCATGAGCGGTGCCATCCGTATGGACACGGTTTCTCCGACGATCTCACACGTGCGCTTCCGCCAGAATAACATCGGCCTGGATCTGCTCAACGGCACCCAGCCCACCCTCACGTGCAACGACTTCGCGCAGAACCTGCTCTTCGGTATGCGTAACAACCAGACGTCCACACTGGTGAGCGCGACCGGCCAGTGGTGGAACAGTGCCACAGGCCCGACCCATAGCGCAAACCCCACCGGCACCGGTGAGAATGTCTCCGACGGAATCTCCTTCGATCCGTGGTCGCCCACGGCCTGTGTGCCGTCCACCCCGATCACCACGACATCCTGGCTCGTGCTGCTCTACCTGGCCGGTGACAACAACGGCACCGGCAGCGTGAGCCTGAGCCCGCCTATGCGCGAACTGCTGATCAGGCTGGGCACGATGACCTACAATCCAAACATGCGCCTGGTCGTCCTCTTCGACGGCGACAATGCCAGCGGCAGCGACACGCATATCTACACCCGCGAGCAGAGCGGCATGGTTGATGTGACCGAGCAGGCGGCCAAGAGTTGGCTAGGCGGCATGGGCGGCTCGTCCGGCGCCCGCGAACTTGACACCGGCAGCGCCGCCAGCCTGAGCACCTTCGTCAATTGGGCCACAGCGGCCTACCCCGGCGCGTCTCACACCATGCTCTCGATTGTTGACCACGGCGGCGGCTGGGCACCCAGCATCGGCCTGCCCGGCCAGCCCCGCAGCACCAGAAAGGTCCAGGCCGGCAGTTGGCGTGGCCTGAACCTCGACATGACCGTCCCCGGCGGCACCTCGCTCGCCACCCGCGACCTCGGTCAGGCCCTGCGTAACACGAGCCACCTGGACGTGCTGATGCTCGACGCCTGTCTGATGGGCATGATCGAGAACGCCTACGAGCTACGCAACTACGCCGACTATCTGGTGGCCGGTGAGAATGTGCTTTTCGCGAACCTACCCTACCAGGTCTACCTGGCCAACGGTGGCCTCACCGACAGCACCTTGCCGGTGGATCTGGCCCGGCGCATTGTCGATCACTACAACGAGGGAGCCAACCTTGCGGAGCAACCCTTCGTCCTGAGCGTGACTGACCTGCGCCAACTGCGCGACGGGGTGGCCGGTAGCTTGCCCACACTTCTGAACACCCTGGCCGATAAGATCCTGCTCGCTCTGCCCGCCACGCCCGCCGCCGACGACCCGCTGGTGCTGGCCCTTACCCAGATCTATAGCCAGACCCAGAAGTTCGACTACGACAGCAGCCTGAGCATTGACATGCACGAGGGCTATGTCGATCTCGTGGACTTCGCCAGCAAGCTGCGCGACTCCACCAACGCCGCGATCCCCGCCGATGTGCGCAGCGCCGCCGGGGATCTGGTCGCCGCCGTAACCACCGGGCTCACCCCCGTGATCGACCGTAGCCGTGCGGTGAGCGGCAGCTATAACAGCGCGACATGGAACCTGGGCGGGGCCAACGGCCTCGCGATCTTCCTGCCCCTCGGCGAGCAGGACTACCGACCCACCAAGGCCGACCCGAATGACTCGACCAAGTCCCTGGCCGAGCGCCAGCTTACGTACTACGCCGACCCGAGCCAACTGACGCTCACCCACGATGCGCCACAGTGGGCCGCGCTCCTGGTGCGCCTGGAGTCAACGGTGCCGATCATCCGCACCGGGCCGGGTGGCCTGCCCACCACCGCCGGGGTCGCCAGCCTCGCCGCCACCCCCAGCATTGACACCCGCGCCTTCGCCACGCCCGCCCAAGTGATCCCCGTTGTCGTCCCCACCTACAGCATCAGCGGAACCGTCCGCGACGCCAGCAACGTGGGAGTGAGCGGGGTCACGGTCTCAGCCGGGGCGGGGCACAGCGCGACTACCGCTGCCGATGGTAGCTACACCATCGGCAACCTGCCCACCGGCAGCTACACGCTCACCCTGAGCCTGAGCGGCTACACCTTCAACCCGCAGAGCAAGCAGGTGACCGTCACGGCCAACGTGAGCGGGCAAGACTTCACAGCCAGCGTGATCGACATAAAACACTACGTCTATTTGCCAATGATCTCGCGGTGAGGCATGCTTCAAAATGGGCATATTC
>CAIRFY010000330.1 GCA_903877945.1 uncultured Oscillochloris sp.
CACCCTGTCACCCTGTCACCGTGTCACCGCGTCACCCCCACACCGCGTCACCGCGTCACCGCATCACCGTGTCATTACATATAGAGAGGTAAAGATTATGACATACGAGATCAAAGTCCCCACCCTCGGCGAGTCGATTGTCGAGGCGACGGTGTCCAGATGGCTTAAGCGCGTAGGCGACGCGGTGGCTGCGGGCGAGGCGCTGGTGGAACTGGAGACTGATAAGGTGAACCTGGAGGTTCCCTCTGTCCAAGCCGGAGTGATCGCGACAATTATCAGGGGTGAGGGCGAGACCGTGACCGTCGGCGAGGTACTTGGCACAGTTGCGGCGGGTGCGGCCCCGGCCAAAGATCCGCCCCCCGCCGAGGTCGCATTTGTGCAGGCACAGGTACCCGCCACCCCGGTCGCTCAGCGTGTCGCCGCTGAACACGCGGTTGACCTGAGCGGGGTGTCTGGGAGCGGCGCGGGTGGTCGGGTGACAAAGGACGATGTCCTCAAGGCGGTGAACGTGCCCGCCCCGGTCGCCCCGGCAGTGGCTTTAGCCCCAGCGGCCCCTACGTCCGCCCCGGCTCCGGCCCCACGCCCCCTGGCTCCTGCGCCCGCCCCGGCCTCCGGTCGCCCCGAGGAGCGGCAGAAGCTCAGTCGCCGCCGACTCACCATCGCTCGGCGTCTGGTCGAGGCCCAGCAGACCGCCGCGATGCTCACCACCTTTAACGAGGTAGATATGAGCGCGGTGATGGATCTGCGCAAGCGCCGCAAAGACAGCTTCAAGGAGCGCAACGGGGTCAACCTGGGCTTTATGTCCTTCTTCACACGGGCCGTCGTCGGTGCGCTGAAGGCGTACCCGACGGTCAATGCCGAGATCCAGGGCGACGAGGTGCTGCTCAAGGGCTACTATGACATCGGCATCGCCGTGGGCGTGGACGAGGGGTTGGTGGTGCCGGTGCTGCGCGACGCTGACCGCAAGAGCTTCGCGGCGTTGGAGCGTGAGATCGGCGACCTAGCCAAGAAGGCGCGTGATGGTACCCTGAGCCTCGTTGATCTCCAGGGTGGCACGTTCACCATTACCAACGGCGGCGTCTACGGCTCGCTGATGTCCACGCCCATCCTCAACGTGCCCCAGGTCGGCATCCTGGGCATGCACAAGATCGAGGAGCGGCCTGTCGTCGTCGGCGGCCAGATCGTCATCCGCCCGATGATGTACCTGGCCCTCTCTTACGACCACCGCCTGATCGACGGCGGCACGTCGGTGCGCTTCCTGGTGCGGGTTAAGGAGCTGATCGAAGACCCAGAGACCCTGCTGCTGGAGGGGTAGCAGCTTAGACAAGGTTTCAGAATGCCCAGTTTTACGTGACAATCTCACACGGCCCTCACCCCTGGGGGTGAGGGCTGCCCGGCGACAAACTGTAAAGTATCCGCGAACCTTGTTTTAGCCCCGGCGGATATGGGCGTAGCG
Organism: uncultured Oscillochloris sp.; assembly: GCA_903877945.1. Classification (GTDB taxonomy): domain Bacteria; phylum Chloroflexota; class Chloroflexia; order Chloroflexales; family Chloroflexaceae; genus Oscillochloris. Next base: position 1,457 of record CAIRFY010000330.1, read on the forward strand.
CGGCTCCCACATGAGCTGGTCGACGCGGTGGGCTAGATCCACGGGGGTACACAGCTCGGCCACGCCGACGCGCTGGGCTTCCAGGCCGACGGCCAGGGCGACATGGCGTGCGGCGGCGCGCACGTCCTCTAGGGCCGGGTAGAGTGAGGCCGTTGGGTCCTGGCGGGCGGGAGATAGCTCGCTGAGGGCGCGGGCGGCGGCAGCAAACATGCTATCGGTGACGCGCCTCGCCCCGGAGGCGAGTACGCCCAGGCCCACGCCGGGGAAGATGAAGACGTTGTTGCACTGACCGATGGTGACAAGCGTATCGCCGAAGGGCACCGGGGCGTAGGGGCTGCCGGTGGCGATCAGGGCGCGCCCGTCCGTCCAGGCCAGCAGGTCGGCGGGGATGGCCTCGCTCTTGGATGTGGGGTTGGAGATCGGAAAGATGATCGGCCGCTCGACATGGCTGGCCATATCGCAGATAAGCGACTCGCTGAAGGCACCGGGCTGCGCCGCCGCGCCGATCAGAATGCCGGGTCGCACATTATGAACGATCTCGGCGAGGGTGACGGGGCCAGACTCTGTCCGATTCCATCCGTCCATGCAATTGGCAGGCTGGGCGTAGGCCACCTTAAAGGGCTCGTCGCCCAGGTCGGTGCGCCCGGCGTGAACCAGGCCACGGCTGTCAACCAACCAGATCATGCTGCGAGCCTCGGCGGGCGTGGCCCCCTCGTCGCACATGGCCGCCACAAGTTGGTCGCTGATGCCGTGGACAGAAGAACCGGCACCGAGCATGACCATGCGCTGCTGGTGCAGGGGCACGCCGGCCACGTTGGTGGCGGCCAGTAGGCCAGAGACCGTAACGGCACCGGTGCCCTGGATGTCGTCGTTGAAGGTGCAGAGCCGATTGCGGTAGCGGTCGAGCAAGGTGGAGGCGTTCTGCTTCGCAAAATCCTCCCACTGCAAGATCACATTGGGAAAAACCCGCGTCACCGCGACGACAAACTGCTCGATGAAGGCGTCGTAGGCGGCCCCACGCACGCGCTCGTGGCGCCAGCCCAGGTAGAGCGGGTCGTCGAGCAGCTCGCGGTTATTGGTGCCCACATCGAGAATGATCGGCAGAGTGGTGGCGGGATGGATACCCGCGCAGACGGTGTAGAGCGAGAGCTTGCCGATGGGGATACCCATGCCGCCGATACCGAGATCGCCGAGGCCGAGGATGCGCTCGCCGTCGGTGACAACGATCACGCGCACCTCCTCGGGGTAGGGCGTGTTGCGCAGCATCTCCTCGATTCGGTCGGCGTTGGGGTAGCCAATGTAGAGGCCGCGTGGACGACGGTAGATGTGGCTGTAGTGCTGCGAGGCCGCCCCGACAATCGGCGTGTAGACGATTGGCATCATCTCGGCGGTGTGAAGCTGGAGCAGCCGGTAGAAGAGTACCTCGTTGCGGTCTTGCAGGCTCGTAAGGAAGACGTAGCGCTCAAGATCACTGGTTTTCTGGCGATAGTTCTCGTAGGTGCGAGTCAGTTGCTCATCCATCGTGGCGACGTGGGGCGGCAGCAGGCCGAGCAGCCCGAGATCGCGGCGCTCCTCCTCGGTGAAGGCGCTGCCCTTGTTGAGCATGGGTGTGTCGAGGAGTTGATGCCCGTGCAGCGTTACGTTGAGGCTCACCACACCATCCGGACCCGCGTGCATGTCATGAAAGGTGCTCATCTCATCTCACTCTCTGAATCTTGAATAGACGACGAACGACGAACAGCAGGCGATAAACGACGAAGAGTGGTGGTCTGATCGTCGTTGATCAGGAAAGAAATTCGTCGGTAGTTGGTGGTGACTGATGACCGTGGTGATGGGCAACAGAGAAGCCCACACGCAAGGGCAGATCCGTAGGATCTGATTATTAGCTGTGGCACTATAGTAACACGGCTTCTGGATGACAGCGATAGCGCCTGTCAGCGAGGCTGACAGGCGCTATCGTACCACTTAAACAAGGTTCGCGGATACTTTACAGTTTGCGATGCTCGTAGTAGCGGCTTCAGCCGCACAGGCGCTGAAGCGCCCACTACGAACCGTAAACCTGAAACCTGGCATCTGAAACCTTGTCTTACATCCAGAGGCAGGCTACCCGACCACTAACAGTGGCACCGTGCTGGCCTGCGAAACCTTCTGGGCTGTCCCACCGAGGAAGGTCGGCTGCGCCCCGCTCAGGCCGTGACGCCCCAGCACAATCAGGTCAATATGCTTGCGCGCCGCCTCCTCCACGATCTCCTCGGCCACATGGCCGACCGGCACCGTCGTGGTGATGGGGCGACCGACACCCTGCGTCATCTCCTGGGCGATGTGATCGAGGTAGCCGAAGGCCAGTTCACGCAGCCGACCGGTGGCATGATCGGCGGTGAGTGCGGCGATGGGTGTGCTGCCCGGACTGATCACCTGGGCCAGAAGCATATCAGCGTTGGCCGCATGGGCAAGGCCAACGGCCAGGGGCAGAGCCTGTTCGGCCTCAATCGAGCCATCGAGGGCCACCATGATCCGCCGTAACACCGGAGCCGGTGCGGTCTGGCTACTGTCGGCACCGCGAACGAGCAGGACAGGGTGTGTGGTGAACTGGAGCACGCGAGTGGTCACACTGCCGAGGGCCCAGCGCAGCAGCCCGCTCTTGCCGTGAGTTGCCATCACAATCATGCTCTCGCCCAGACGTGCGGCGGTGTCTACAATCTGCTCAGCCGGGATGCCGAACACCACCTCCTGATGAACCTCCGCCACCTGCCCGTCGAGCGTACTCGCCTCCGCCTTCAGGTAGATCTCCGCCTCCGCCTGAAGGGTTTCACGCATCTGATCGGCCTGCTCCTCCTGATCGCCGAGGGTGTCACCGGCAACACCGAGTAGCACGGCCTCGTGGCGCACGACGCTACGCACGAGCGATGGCGCAATCACGCGCAGCAGATGCACCTTGGTCGGCACCAGGGCGGCCAGCGTACGGACGATGGGCAGTGCCTGCTCAGCCAAGGCCGAACCATCGAGCGGCACAAGCAACGTGAGCGACGATACTGTCTGCATTGACATACCGAGTCCTCCTGAATGTGTAGATCAAGCCTAGCGTGGACTGCCCGCAGCAATATTCGTTTGGAGGATCGTCTCCCCAAACCTCTTGATGTGCGGGATGAATAAGCCCAAAACGCTACCGTACCCTGAGCATAGCATGATCCGCCCGCGCCGCAAGAGAAGAGACATACACATCTGAGAGAATATCTCTGTACCAGATGGGCGCAGGGTTGACAAGAATCCCCCCATAGGTATAATGTACCTAGCGGCGGGATACCCCCCCTGGGTATCAAGGTAAAATACCGGGGCGAACACGACCCCGAGGAGGTTTGTCATGGCAAAGCCAGTGGCGGTCACAGATGCAGAGTTCGAGAAGCAGGTACTCCAGGCCGAGCAGCCCGTCGTCGTTGACTTCTGGGCACCGTGGTGCGGGCCGTGCCGGGCGATTGCGTCAACCCTCGACAAGCTTGCGGGCGACTATGCGGGCAAGCTCACGATTGCCAAAGTCAACACGGACGAGGAGCCGCGCTGGGCGGGCCAGTTGGGCATCCAGGGCATCCCAACCCTGATCATCTTCAAGGACGGCAAGGAGGTCAATCGGCTGATCGGCTCGCGCACCGAGGGCGCGTACCGTGAGGCATTCGAGCGCGCCCTCGCCTAACCCACCCGACCCAGCGAATGGAGGCTCTTATGGCCGATGAAGTTCGCCCGCTCTCGCCGGCCCGCCGCGACGACGTGCTACTACGGCTGCGCCGGATCGAGGGTCAGGTGCGCGGTATTCAGCGCATGGTTGAGGAAGATCGCGACTGCCGTGAGATCGTCACGCAGGTGACGGCGGTAAAGTCGGCTCTCGCCAGCGTCAACGGCCAGGTGCTGCGCTGCTACGCCCAGAATTGCCTAGACAGCGATGATCAGCCTCGCGACAAGACGATCACCGACCTGATCCATCTCTTTGAGGGATCGAGCTAGTACAGCTTTCTGGAATCTCCCCTCTCCCCGTGAGGGAGAGGGGGCAAGGTAGTAGTGCCCTTAATCCTCAGGCTCCCAACCGTGCTGGCTGGCGAGGTCGCGCAGTCCGCGAGCCAAGTTCTCCAGTTGCTTGAGCAGCAGGCGCAGCTTAAAGGGCGCCCCCTCGTCCGACTGCACCCACTTCACCAGGTCGCCCTCGGCGTAGGCCCGCGAGATACGGTCGGTCTCATCGACCATCTGGTCGAGCGAGCGGATACGGAAGACACGCGCCTTGTTCTTGGGCTGATTCTCAATCGTCTCGTCGTCAACCCGCAGGAAGCCATCGTCCCCGGCGGCATTCACGCCCTCATCCTCATCGTCCCACAGGCCAGCGTCACTGTCCCCCTGATCCACCGCCGACACGCTCGTCTTGCCCATCGGGCCGCCGCCAAGGCTCAGTTCGGGGCCGGAAGGCTTTGTGCGCAACTGCTCGCCCTGCTCAAGAGCTTGCAGCGCCGTCTCCAGGGTCAGGTTCGGGTTGGCGGCGAAGTAGGCCACCAGTTTGCTCAGTTCAGCGGCTGAGATACCTTCGTCTACGGCAAATTTCGCCAGTTCGCGCTGTGTCTTCGGGCTGGGCACGCGGCGCAGGTGCTGAGCTTGGGTGACGTTCAGTTCACCACGGCGGATCATCTGCTGGACATCATCGGGCAGTTCAAGCAGGCCCATATAGCGCCGCACCGTGCGCCCGCTCAGGCCGACCGCATCGCCCACCGCCTCGTCCAGATCACTCTCGGGCAACTTACCGCGCTCCTCAATCATCCGAGCGCGCAGCCGGGCGTAGGCGCGGGCCTGTTCGACATCATTCAGATCCTGACGCTGCACGTTCTCGATCAGCTGGCGCAGCAGCAGGTCAGGGTCGTCGGTATCAAGCACAATACAGGGCACGCGCTCCAGGCCAAGCTGAACCGCCGCCACCCGCCGCCGCCCGCCGTAGACCACCCGGTAGCGCCCGCTGCCCGAGTCTACCACGCCGAGGGGCTGGAGCAGCCCGCGCTCAGCAATCGTCGCCGCAAGGCCGGCAACATCCCCCGGATCCTCGCGCACACCGTCCGGGTCAGCCTCAAGCTGGGCTGGATCGAGATAGAGCAGCCGCATAGACATAGCAGGGAACTCCTCAAATGAACATATTTGTTTGCAAACAATACCGCAGAAGTAACGCTGTGAGGCATCCTGTCATTCTGAGCGAAGAATCCCGACCGGGACGATTCGCTTCGCTCAGCGTGACAGCATTATAGCAATCCTAAATTGGTTATGAAAAGGAGTCGAGCCTTTAGGCGGCCTTATCCGGCTAAAGCCTTGACTCCACACAACAACCCCAAGAGGATTGCTTTATTTATGCTCTATTGCGTTTGCAGAGTATAGCAGAGATTAGCGGCGAGGGCACTTCCACATCCATCGCCGGAGCGCATCACAATGCGATCCTACGATGGGCCACCGGCTGCGCGGTTCGTGGCCGTCAGGTAAAAGAAGTCACGATTCCACGGATGCTGGTAGCGCTGCCGCTGGCCCTTCATCGCATCGAGCAGCGGCGACTCCACCAGCCCGGACGGCGACGTCTGGAATGTGTCGAAGCGCACATAGATGGAATTGATATCGAGCTGGATCGCATTTTCGACGTGGATCATGGCGAAGGCGGACGCGAGCCGTGGCAGGATCAGGGAGTCACCAGCCACATAGTAGAGCACCGAACCATCGGCGCTGATGCCGACCCCAGATCGCAGGACGGCAGTCACCCCTTTCAGGATAATCCCCCAGTCTTGTGAGGTCTGATTCGCCGTATGCGGGTTGATCGTCCCGTGATCGATCAGCAGCGGGCCATTCTGGCGCCACGCCACCATGCCGGGGGAGTCTGTAATGTCCGTACCCCAGGCTCCGATCTGAATTCGCCCGTCCTGATAGAGCGCGATGGTACCGAATCCTTTGATCGGCGGCACTATCGTCACCCCATCGATCATCGCCCCAAAATGCCCGTGGCGGGCCTTAAAGCCGCCATTGAAAGCAGCCAGCATCTGGTCACTTTGGAGATCGGTCGCTGGAATGACCCCTTTGCGCACAATTTTCGCCTTCGAGACCGGCTCTTCCGTGCCGAGTACAAAGTGCAGTTGTGTTGCTCGAAGGTTTATCGCGACAACGGCGGCATAGACATAGGGGCGATCAGGGTCGGGCTGCACGAAGGTGCGGTAGGCAACCACCTTCCCGGAGGGATCCGTCAGGTAGGCCGACCACTGCCCGGCACCATCCATCGTCCCCACATCCGTCAACGGGTCTGGCTGCCACACGGTCGGGGTAGGCGGCGGAGCCGTCGGCGATGGCTGTACAGTCGCCAGCGGATGCATCTGGGCAGGCTGAGGCGTCCCTTTCGGCGTGGGGGTAGCGGGGACAGGTGTGGCGCTGGCCACAGGGCGAGGAGCCGCAGGAGCGTCAGCGGCCCACGGCGCAGCCGCGTGTACCATGCCAAGCTGGTACGCCTCGTGCTGGGCCATATCCTTAATGCCGAAGATGGTATTCTCAAGCCACGCCGCCGCCTCATCACCGGCGATGGTACGAATCAGGTCGATGCCCTGGGCCGCCAGTTCTGGGCGAAGTTCAAGGCCAACCACACCCGTGATCACCAGCACGACAACGACAACGCTTGTGATAAGACACCCGCCGCGCCGCTGATGACGTGCGGGCGCAACACGCACAGATGATCGACGCAACCAGCTCCATTTGATCATACGAGTCACATTTCGCAGTAGAGCAAAAGTAACGCTGTCACCCTGAGCGAAGCGAAGGGTCCCGACCGGGATTCTTCGCTTCGCTCAGAATGACAGGACGCTTCACCGCGTTACTTTTGTGGTATTGCCACATTTCAGATAAGGCTCACAAATAGACCATTATTATAGCCGATGGCGTCATGCTGTCGGTTATCGGTGATGTTCACGTCAGGGCTGTTGCAAAGTCACCCTCCGGCCCTCACCCCC
>CAIRFY010000331.1 GCA_903877945.1 uncultured Oscillochloris sp.
CAGTTCAGCGATGAAACGATGACGCGGTGAGGCGTTCCGTATCGCCTCATCGCCTCATCGCCTCATCGCCTCATCGCAAGACGGTAAAGCTGAATGTACCCATTTTGAAACATGCCTTAGGGATGGTTCAATCCAGCTTTACAGTCCTGCGACGATGCGACGAAGCGATGAGGCGCTCGTATCAAGTCCTCGCGTCCTCGCCTCGTCGCTGAACTGTCAAGCTAGATTGAAACATGCCTTAAATATGCCTGCTGCCGAGGCGGATGCGAACTCATGGTGGTGAGTCGTTCATCCCTCTGAGGGGCGCTCTGCGTATCAGACGAGGTTCGTAAGACAAGGTTCACAGGTACTTGACAGTTTGGGCGAATGCGGCGCGTCCTGTTGCGGCAAATCTGCAATCTAAAATCTGCAATCTGAAATTTTGACGTAGGATGACGTAGCGTGCGATTGCCGAGCATCAACATACGGCGTACCTTTGCTTATGCTATGATTGGCGGCCTAGCCCTGGGCCTGCTGTTCTACGGCATCGTCAGGGTTGCCGATCTGAACATGGGGTTGTCCCCTGCGGGGTCGGTCATGATGGCCCTGCTTGTTGGCATCCTGATCGGGTTCTGCGTGATCATCGTGGTCAAGCTGGCCCTGTGCCAAACGGCCTACGACCTGCATTGCTACGCTGTCGATCTGACCGGCTGCTCGCTCCCACCGCCCGCCGCCAGCCTGTGGGGTGATGAGGTGGCCTATATGCGCGAGACGTTGCGCCAGGCCCTCGATAATGTGCCCCGCCCCGGTAACTACCCGCAGATCGCCCAGCGCCTTGTGATGGTTTCTAGTACGGCAGCCGCCCTTGATGTGGCGGCGAGCCAGATCGCCGTTCATATCCAGATTGAGGGCGCGTTGCTCCTGCTGCTCGATGGCGAGCGTAGCCTGCTCTACTCCGCTGCAGCCTGGGGGCGGGCCAGTCTCCCCGACAATTTCACCCTTGACCTGCATGAAACCGCGATTGGCCACGCCCTCCAGGAACAGCGCTTGGTTTTCTACAGCGGTATGCAGGTGCGCGAACTGCTACCGCTTCAGGCTGGCTCCGAGTCGCTGACTCTGAGCTGCATCCCGCTCATTGTGCATGGCCAGCCCTTCGGTATGCTCTGTCTTACCAGCGTCGGGGTCGATGTGCGCCTGAGCGAAGACCAGTGCGCCTATGCACGCTCGATTGGTGATATGCTCACCCTGGCGCTTCAGAGCAGCATGCATCGTCTGCTGTTCGACCGTGAGAGTGACCGACTGGCCGCCTTCGAGCAACTTGGCACGACGCTCGATTCGAGCGAGCACTTTGATGTGGCCCTAGAGCAAGTACTCCGTATCGCCGCACGGGTGACAGATTCGATCCACGGCTCGCTGCTGCTCCTTGAGCCTGATGAGCAGAGCGTGCGCTACCGGATCACCCTAAAAGAGGGTTCTGTGTTGCCGCTGAGTGTCACCGCTGGCGCGATCCTCAAGCATGGCCTGGCCGGCTGGGCGTTGCGCGAGCGCCACGCGGATATTATCGATGACACGGAGCGCGACACGCGCTGGCTGCCTGTCCCTGGCCAGGGCGAGATGCGCTCGGTGCTGGTGGTGCCGCTGCTCTACGGCGACCACGCCCTCGGCGTACTCACCCTCGCCGACCCCATTCCGCGCCATTACAGTCGGCGGAGCCTGGCTCTCGCCTCGGCCCTTGCCGCTTACGCGGTCACTATCCTCGCCCGCATGGAGTACGACACGATGGTTGAGCGTGGTAATGTGGCTCTGGCCCGGCGTATCTTTGAGGGGCGTCTCAGCGCCGATGATCTGAATGCCCTGCTGGCCGACCGGGAACAGATCGAGCGCATGTTCGCCACCCAGACACGCTTTGCCGTTGCGCTCTTTGTCGGTGTGCGCGGCCTTGACCGCTTGGGCGAGCATATGCCAACCGAACAGGTGCTCACCCAGGTGATCACGCCCTATCTAAGCGATCTCTGCGCGATCATCCATGAGCACCACGGCTATGTCGAACACCACGGTGATGGCGGTTTCCTGGCGATCTTCGGCTTTCCGACAATCCACGGGGATAGCCGCATATCTGCCATGCGGGCCGCCCTTGCCATCCAGGGATGTATCCGGCACCTACGCGGTCGCTGGCGCACGCAGCTTCATTGTGATCTCTCAATAAGTGCGGGCGTCGCCCCCGGCGATGTGACATCCGGGCTGCTTGGTGTCGATTGCTACCAGGGTTACACCGTCATCGGCAGTGCGATCCGTGAGGCCCGCCATCTCCAGCAGCTCGCTCGTGTTGATGAGGTGTTGGTCGCTGACACCCTTGTTGCAAGCCTCGGTACCGAGAGTATCTTTCAATTTGAGGCGCTTGCTCCGTTCTCACCTAACGGAGGTGATGACATCCGTGCGGTGTATCGGCTCGCGTCAGGGCATCCATGAGAAGGTTTACGGAACTATTATGAACAAGGGTTCTTCGACGGTGACAGATTCCGACAGTGATCACGATCCTGTCGATACGCGCACCACGGCGCTGCTGCGGATCGCCTCGGTGATCGAGACGGCGGCGACTCTCGACGAGCTCCTGATGCTCAGTCTCAGCGAGTTCTCGCAGATCCTCCACGTGCCCTTCAGTTGCGTGCTTTTTGTGAGCGATGATGGCACGACTGTGAGCCTGGTCAACGCGCACCCGCCTCGGGTGAGTCTGCCCACGCCGATCCTGCTTGCTGAGACGCCGTTCCTGCATCGGGTGTTTGCCGAACGTCATGTTATCCAGATTAGCGATATTCACCAGAGCGAACTGTTTGCTTCCCACGCCAGCGCGACGACGGAACAGCTCGTGCAGCTCCTTGATCGTGAGCATATATGTTCGCTGCTGATGTTGCCCCTGGTGGCTCAGGATCGAGCGATTGGCATTCTGCTCTTTGCCACGGTGGACGAGCCACGGCATTTCACCAAGAGCGAGGTTGGCCTCGCTCGCCTGATGGCTGGTCAGCTCGCCGCCGCCACAACCTCGTTCCGCATCATTGAGCGGGCGCAGCGGCGCACCGCCGAGTTGGCCACCCTCAATAAGATCGCCGCCGCCGTCACGTCATCGCTGAATACCCGCGATGTGTACCACCTCGTAATGCAGCAGCTCAACGAGTATTTTCAGGTGGACGCTGGCTCGCTCCTAATGCTCGATGCGATGACTGACGAACTGGTCTTTGTGATGACCCTGGAGGCTGGTGAGGAGAAGCTCTTTGGTGTGCGCGTGCCCCGGGGCCAGGGTTTTGTCGGCTTTGTGGCTCAGTCGCAGCAGTATGAGATTATCCATGATGCCCAGAACGACCCGCGCTTCTACGCGAAGGTGAGCGAGTCGGTGAACTACGAGGTGCGGACGATCCTGTGTGTGCCCATTGTGGTAAAAGATCGCACCATCGGCGTGATCGAGTTGCTTAATAAGCGCGATGGCACCTTCACGGAGGAAGAGGCCAACCGCCTGATGCGGATGGCGGCCACCATTGGTGTGGCAATAGAGAACGCGCACCTCTTTCAGGAGGTGACGACCGTGCGCGACCGCTTCGAGGCGATCCTGAACTCGACGAATGACGGCATCTTGATGGCCGATATGCACGGTACGGTGGTGACGGCCAACCCGATGGCCGCTCAAATCCTGGCCTGTCGCAGAGACTCCCTGATCGGACGCCAGATCGACGATCTGCTGGCTGAACTGAACGCACACGCCCTCGCGGTGAGCACTCCGTCGTGGCTGAACGAGGATGGTGCCGCTGATCAGGTGGTGGAACTGGAGCTGAGCAGCCCGCAGACGCGCTTCATCCGTCGCTACACGCTGCCGGTGCGTGAGGCAACCGGCGCGGAGATCGGTCGCCTGGCCCTGTTCCAAGACATTTCGAAGGAGCGCGAGCTGGCCCAGTTGCGCGAGGACTACACCGGGATGCTTATCCACGATCTACGTGCGCCGTTGACGGCGATCATGAACGGGATCATGATGGTTAAGCGCGGCCTCGGCGGGCCGATCTCCGAACAGCAGCAGGAATTGCTGGGCATCGCTTACCAGGGTAGCCGGGTTATGTTGGAGATGGTGAACACGCTCCTGGATATTTCAAAGATGGAGCAGGGGCATATGAGCCTGGAGGTAGAGCCGCTCTCGCCCTACGCCCTGATCGACCAGACCCTCGACCGCCTGATTGTCTCGGCCCGCGACCAACGGGTGCTGCTGGTGCAGCAACTTCCGGTTGGCCTGCCACTTTTGGAGGCTGACCGCGAGAAGCTGGTGCGTGTCCTCCAGAACCTGCTTGATAACGCGATTAAGTTTTCACCGACGGATACCACCGTTACGCTGGGGGCGATTGGCCTGCATATTGCTGGGGGCGTGGCGACGAATGTCGCTGGCCTGCCGCTGCACCTTCCCACGCTGCACGATGGCGATTGGCTGGTATTCTGGGTGCAGGATCATGGGCCGGGGATTCCGCTCCAGTACCATGAGCGTGTTTTTGAGAAGTTCGGTCAGGTGCGTGGCCGTAAGGTGCGTGGCACGGGGCTAGGATTAACATTTTGTAAGCTTGCTATTGAGTCACATGGTGGTAGAATCTGGCTACAAAGTGCGGAGGGGAAGGGGAGTGTTTTCGCACTCGCGCTCCCGCTGAGCCAGGATCAGCGCTCCTTTAGGCCGTCCTGACGCGAATGTGTGCGCTGAGGTTTTTCGGCTCGGGCAGGCATGTGTGAAACGTCCCACTCGCGTGCGTTGGCTTGGTCGCACTTAAAGATTGACATTGTATTCCCTCTGGTGATGCGATACAATGAAATAGTCCCCACATTACACTATTACATACTGTAGAATTTCAGTCAGGCCGGCACGTGCTAGAGGGCCTGTTCTGTGTTCTCCAGAGAAATATATTACCAACTTTATAGTCAGCCACGTTCCGTCATGCTGAGCGTATGAGCCGAAGCCCTGAGCAGAGCGCGGGGTCTGTGTCTCAGCCAAGGTGTCTCACACCCTCACCATGACGTGTAGTAGGTTGAACTATGCGCCATCTCTACAATAGACTGCGGTCACGGATCCAGTATTTGATCATCCTGCCTTACCTGGGGCTGATGATCATCGTGATGCTGATTGGATCCGGCATCGCGCTGACCTTGGTGGCTGACAATTGGCAGGAACGCTTTAATAACCAGCTTGGACAGGTGGCGCGCAACTTTACGGAGTCGTTCGCCCAGCGCGAGATAGGCAACATCACGTTTCTTGCCCAGGTCGCCTACACCGCCCCAAACCAGGTTACGGGAGCGCCTGCGATCATCGACGCCATCGCGGATCACAATACCGCTGGCCTTGATCTGGCTCTCGGTGGGCTCTGGCAGATCGGCCAGAGCAACGAGAGCGTCAACCCCGATCGGCTGATCATCTTCGACCTCAAGGGAGATTCGCTGGTTGACTGGGAGCGCAGCCCACTCAGTTCAAGCGCACCGACGCGCTATTCCGGCACGAACCTGGCTAATCTGCCCCTGGTACAGGCGGTGCTGAACGGTCAGAAGACGCCCATTCCCGGCGTCGATAACCTTGGTGACAAGTATAGCGGCCTGATCGCCTTTCGCTCAACGGATGGGCAGGAGAACCTCTACTTTTTCACCGTCGCTCCGGCCTACCGGACAAATGCCGATAAGACCACCAGGGAACTGGTTGGTGGCATGCTGGTGGCCCAGCGGCTTAGTACCCTGCTTGGGTACCTCCAAAGCAAGAGCCAGGCTGCGGTCAGCACGATCTACGACGTGAACGGCACCGCTCGGGCGAGTACAGTCACCGGCGTGAGTCTGAGCGGCCTGGATCTGAGCGCGGCGCTGATCACCCAAGTGGCCGCCCTGAATGCACCGTCTGTCGCTGTTGCGGCGACCGCCGACCCACAGAAGTCGGGTGAAGTCAGCGATCCGTGCCTCGATATTGGCGCGTTGAACGGGCGTCTGGTGAGCCCGGTGGAGATCACACACCTGCCAGCGTGTTCAGTGAATACGACGGCAATGCTCTCCGACCGCGAGTATCAGGTGGTCTACGCCCCGCTGCTGATCCGTGGCGTCCAGTCGGGCTACTTCGCGGTGGGCCTCTCCCGCGACTTCGTGGTGAGCGCCTGGTCGAGCAGCCGCTGGGCGGTACTTGGCGTGACTGCGGCCCTGGCGGTCAGCGCGCTCTTCCTGGGCTATTATGTGGCTCGCCGGATCACCCGGCCCCTCGGCGATCTGGTCGATACGGCAACGGCTGTCACCTCGGGCGACCTCGCACGGCGCAGCCAGGTTTATAGCATCAATGAGCTAGGCCAGCTTTCCCATGCCTTTAACCAGATGACGGAGCACCTGCTGCGGCTGTACAAAACTAGCCGAGAACTTAATCGCACGATTGAGATCGATCAGGTGTTGAGCGTTACGACTGAGGCGGTTTCGTCATTTATACCGCATACCGAATCCCTGGCCTTGATTGCAACCGATGAGGGCTATCAGTTCCGCGTCCGCTCCGAGGCACCCGAGGGGCTACGCGCCCTTTTGGGACAGTGCCTGTCCGCAGACCACACGCTGCTGGCGAATCTTGTTGCGCAGGGCGATCAGGGCAACAGGGTCTATCCGATCTCGGACAGCGAGCTACGCACCCAGGTGGGGCTTGGTTCCGATGTTGGCGTGCGTATGCTCTACGCTGCCCCGCTCTTCCGCCAGCGACTCTTCTCCGGGGCGCTGCTCTTCGCCCTCGCCGACATGGATGATATTGACGAGTCGCAGCAGCAGAGCCTCGTGGCGATTGCGAACATGACGCTGGCGGTCCTCTCAAATGCGTTGCTCTACGCCCAGGTGCAGCAGGAAGCCGAACAGCGTCAGGCGATCCTCTCCTCGATCAGCGATGGTGTGGTGGTCTGCGATGATCGCGGTCAGATGGTGCTACTCAACCGCGCCGCTGAGGAGATCCTCGATCTGTCCAACTGGCAGCACTCTCGGTCATTCTTTATTGATATGCCTCTGGAGCGCGTGGCGCAGCGTCGCGAGATGTTCGGCCATAACATCGATGAGCAGTTCAGCATCGGCGAGCGCTTTATCACGCTCTCGCGGGCACCGGTGGTAGCTGAGGACGGTCTGACCCTCGGCGAGGTAATCGTGCTGCACGATGTCACCGAGGCGGTGCTTATGGATCAGGCGAAGACCGACTTTATCGCCACGATCTCGCACGAACTGCGCACCCCGCTCACCGTCATCCGTGGCTACACCGATCTGCTGCTCCGTAGCCGGGGCGACGAGGCGCTGTCAGCCGACCAGGCCGACCTGCTGGGTCATGTGCGTGCCCGCGCCATCGATATGACCAATCTGGTCAATAACGCGATCTTGATCGCCGATATTGAGTCTGGACAACTACAGACTGAGATCGAACCTCATGATGTGGGGGAGATCCTCAGCATGGCCCTGACGCCCCTGCGCCAGTCCTTTGAGACGAAACATCTGGATCTAACATTGAATCTACCCGCAGATCTACCTGCAGTTCTAGTGGATCGCGAGCAGTTGAAGCGCGCCCTTGGCCAGATCCTCGATAACGCGATGCGCTACACCGATGAGGGTGGCGTTACGGTGCGGGTTGCCGCGAATGACATGGACGAGATCCAGATCGACGTTATTGACACCGGCCAGGGCATCACCCCAGAAATGCTGCCGAGGCTGTTTAAGCGGTTCCAGCGCATCGAGGGGAATAACTCCATGCAACGTGGTGGCGGACTTGGCCTTGCTATTACCCGGCTACTGATCGACCGCCAAGGCGGGAAGATCAGCGTTGTGAGTACGCCCGGTCAGGGCAGTACGTTCACGATTACCCTATTGCAAGCTCATGAACAATCGCGTGCGGTCGCACAACCCAGCAGATCGGCGGCGGCGGCGTGACGAGCTTGGCTGGCTCGTTATCCTCGCCCTGCTTTTGGCGCTCCTCCCAATCGGGTGTATCGCCGATCTTGCGCTGCGCCTTGTTACGCCGTGGAACGAGCCATTTCAGGATGTCGGCTCGTCATCGGGCCTAGGCTCATACCTGCCGTTTGATTCGAGCCGCAGCTACGCGGCTGTCGATCCCAATCTGCCCAATATCCGCGAGACGGAGATCACCCGCCGCGAAATGACGCCCGTCGGTTTGGGTGGTGCTGTCACCATTGCCCCCGTGGTTGAGGTTGCCGCGCCTATCTCTCAGATTGACCCGTCTACACCCACAGCCACGCCCACTGATCTCGCCGGGGCATTCCCGACGACGACGATCACGCCCACGGACGTTGCTGGTGGTGCCGACGCGACAGCAACAACCGTGCCGGTGGTGATCTCTGGTGCGACGGTGACGAGTGTTCCGACGATCTCGCCCACGACATTTGGTGCTGCTACCCCGACCGCGACGAGTATTGTGCCTGGGACTGCCACTAATCTGCCGACGATTGTGCCAGTGACGGCGACGAGTACGTCTGTGGTGATCACGACGGAGACAGCCCAGCCAACGCTCACCTCAACGCTCCCTCCAGGTGTTTCGCCCACGCCGACATTCCCGCTGGTCAATACGCCGACATTCCCGCTGGTCAATACACCGACATTGCCACTGAACACCGCGACTAATACGAGCGTGCCGACCGCGACTGATACGAGCGCGCCGACCGTCACCCATACGAGTGTTCCGAGAGCTACGAATACGAGTGTGCCGGTGGCGACGGCGACTGCTCCGACCACGCCGACCGTGACACCGTTGAATACGTCGACAGCGACGCCGTTGAATACGCCGACGACCACCTCGACGGTGACGACCACGCCGACAAACATCCCGACGGTGATGCCGACCGTCACGACCATGCCGACGGTGACGACCACGCCGACGACCATGCCGACGGTGACGAACACGCCGACGACCATGCCGACGGTGACGACTACGCCGACGGTGACGACCACGCCGACCGCGACGCCGACGGTGACGACTACGCCGACGGTGATGCCGACAGTCACGACCATGCCGACGGTGACGCCGACGGTGACGAATACGCCAACCGCTACGCCGACGGTCACCACCACGCCGACGGTCACGACTACGCCGACCGCTACGCCGACGGTCACCAC
>CAIRFY010000332.1 GCA_903877945.1 uncultured Oscillochloris sp.
GAAGCTTCCTAATGCAGAATCTCCCCTCTCCCCGTGAGGGAGAGGGGCAGGGGGTGAGGGCCGGAGGGTGACTTTGCTCATGCCCTGATGCGTTGCCCCTGCATCTTGCCCCTCTCGGAGGGTCATGCTATCATCAGGCGGGAACCCACATAGCAGAGTCAGATCAATAGTATGTCGAACGACGCTCCAATTAGTGATCGTGAGCTAGAGATTCTGCGCCTTGTTGCCACTGGGGCGAGCAACCAGCAGATCGCGCAGCAGTTGAACATTAGCACCAACACGGTGAAGGTGCATGTGCGCAATATCTTCGGGAAGATCGGTGCCGTCTCCCGTACCGAGGCAACCGTCTACGCGATCCGCCGTGGGCTGGTGGCGATCACCCAAGGCGCGCTGGTTGAGGCCGAGGCGGTTGATGCGCAGAGTATCGAGTTTGTGCAGGAAGTTCCGACGCTGCTTGATGAAGATGAGTATGTCGCTGTTGCGACGTCACATGTCGATCTGGAAGATGATCTGCCAGCACCAACGGTGATCATCCCGGATATGACCGACGTGCCCCCTCCGGTGATCACACACCTGCCGCCCCGTCAGATCCCGCTCTTTATCGGCGTTGGTGTCAGTCTCGCGTTGCTGATCGCCGTGGCCCTGATCCTACAAATTGCCAGTCGCCGTGCCGCACCGGTGAGCGTGCCGCCGCAGCCTACCGCCGCGCTTGCTGCGACAGATCCCAACCAGCGCTGGTTTAACCACACCCCGCTGCCTACCCCACGCGACGGATTCGCGATCACCGCCTACGACCTAGAGCGCAAACTGTACGTGATCGGTGGGCGGGTCGGCGGCACGGCGAGCGCCGCTGTTGACCGCTATGATCCCGCCAGCGACCGCTGGATCGCGCTCACGAACAAGCCCACCGCCGTGAGCGACGCCAGCGCAATCGTGCTGCATGGCAGCATCTACATGCCTGGGGGCGAAGATGCCAGTGGCAAGGTGCGTGACATCCTGGAGATCTACGACCCACGCGATCAGCGCTGGGAAGCGGGTGTGGCGCTGCCGAAACCGCGCAGCCGCTACGCCCTGGTGGTCTGGGAGGGGCGACTCTATGTGATTGGTGGGTGGGACGGCACGACGATCTGCAGCGAGGTGTACATCTACGATCCGCAGGCGAAGGCGTGGGCGGAGGGGCCGCCGCTGCCGTCGCCACGTCAGAGCGCCGGGGCCGTCACGGCTGCGGGCCGCATCTATGTCATTGGTGGCAGCGACAGCAGCGGGCCGCTGCGCGAGAGCATCAGACTCGACCCGACTGAGGTGGAAGGGCGCTGGGGAGTGATCGCCCCGCTGCCCGATCCAGTGACGTTCCCCGGTGTTGCGGCACCCGTCGGCACGATCCTGGCCTTCGACCCTGGTCGGCGGCTGGGCTTTCGGTACGACCAAGTTGCCGATGCGTGGGAGGGATTCGCCATACCGGACGACGCGACCGTTGCATCGCGGGTTGCGCTGCTTGGCCCAAGCATCTACCTCATCAACAGCGCAACCGCATCTACCCCCGGTGCCATGAGCGAGTATCAGGCGGTCTTCACCGTCTTCTTGCCCAACCGATAGACCCGGATTACAGCAATACGCGGTTGTCAGCTTCGCTGACAACCGCGTATTGCTGCCATAAACACACGCCCTCGTTACTTACCGTGCGGGTTCGGCACCTCTGCACCACTAGTCGCGTTCACCGAGTAGACCCAGGCGAATGTCGTCGGATCAAAGACGCTCCAGATCGGCCCGTTCGCACCCTCCAGGTTCACCAGTTCAAGATCATAGCTCTTCGGGTCGTCAACCTTCAGGCCAAGGCTAGGTGCCTTCTGCTTGAAGCTATCGAACACCTGGTCACTCGTGATTTTGACGGTTGTGACGTCGATTGGTAGTTCTGCCGGCTTCAACGGCTCGACTAGCTCGATCTCGGTTGTCCCCGAGATCTGTCCATTGACCGTCTGGATAATAAACTCGCGCGGCGACCCTGCGACCTTAAACTTAAAGAACCACCCCGGCAACACTGGCGGCGAGCTAAGGTTACGGATCATCGGGCGCGAGGGGAGTACCGCGTAAAGTTGGGCATTCGGGTTAAACCGATCCTTCGCAACATTCTGTGCAACCGCGAGGCTGTCAAGAACCATCACTGATCGGCCCTGCGGATCAGTTGGCCCGACAGGGGCAGGGTAGGCGGGATTAACGGTGGCCGGAGCGTACGATGGAGCCGGGTACGCGCCAGTTGTGTCGGAGGCTGCGGAGACCGGCGTAACCGTAACCACCACAGGTGTGACCTGATAGGGCATCGTGGGCGTTGTCTGTGCCTGCGGCCCGCCGCTACAGCCGGACAGCAGCAGGGCGGACAGGAGCAGTGAGGCACCGAGTCGGTCGTACATCATTATCATCACCCTTTAGGCATGTTTCAAAATGGGCACATTCAGCGATGAGGCGATGAGGCGATGAGGCGATGAGGCGATGACGCGACGACGCGACGACGCGACGACGCGACGACGCAATGAGGTGATGAGGCGATGAGGCGCGAGGAAGCGATGCCATCGC
>CAIRFY010000333.1 GCA_903877945.1 uncultured Oscillochloris sp.
CGCTTGCGGGGGGGGCTAGGGGGGGTGATCGGCGGGAGCCTTTCTGTGAAGATATTTACAACTGTAGTACTATCGGCTATCGGCTATTTTCACGTTAGTGCCTCAGTGATACCTACTTCCAGCCGCCGATCACATCAAAGATCTCGCGGTCGTTCATCGGGGTGGGAATGCTCAGTTCAGGGTCGCCCAAGATCAGGTCGGCCATATCCAAGAAAGGCTGGAGGCACTTCTCTTTATCCGGCCCCTCCATCTCGAACATGGTCTTGCCAGCCAAGCGCGAGCGGCGGATCAGATCGTGGTAGGGCACCTTACCAATAATCTTCGTGCCAACCGTCTCGGCGAATTGCTCCAGTAAGCTGATGCCGCCACCATTCACATAGTCCACGCGGTTGGCGATCACACCGGCCATCTTCACCTTGTGACGCTGGCTCTTCTGGGCGATGGCCAGACAGAGCCGGTTGGCCGCGAAGATGCTGTCGAAGTCGTTGGTTGCGATGATGATGCCGTAGTCGGCGTAGTTCAGGGGAGCCGAAAAACCGCCGCAGACCACGTCGCCCAGTACGTCGAAGAGGATCACGTCGTACTTGTGGTAGAGCCCGAACTCCTTGAGCAGCTTGACCGTCTCACCCACCACGTAGCCGCCGCAGCCGCTGCCGGCCGGCGGGCCACCGGCTTCAAGCGTATCCACACCGGCGAAGCCCGTGCGCAGCACGTCTTCCTTGGTCACGTCCTCAATATGAAAATCAACCGCATCAAGGACATCGATCACCGTAGGCTGGAGCATCCCGGTAAGCGGGAAGGTACTATCGTGCTTGGGATCACAGCCAATCTGGAGGACTTTCGCGCCCTTCATGGCCATTGCTGCTGACAGGTTTGCCGATGTGGTGGACTTGCCGATACCACCTTTGCCATACACTGCGATAACCAGAGACATAAGTTCTCTCCTTGGCAACGAACGAAGAACAAAGGACGGTGAGCCGAGCGTATCAGACCGCAGTGTTGGTCATTGGTCGTTGGCCGTTATTCAACGGCCGCCCAAACTCTTCCTCATAGACCTGGGCGTACTGAGCGAGGGCGCGGTAGACGTGGCCGGGCACAATCCGCTGCTCCATGCGGCTGTGCTCATCACGGACATACTGGAGGTTACGCAGCAGCTTCATCTCAATGACCGAGCGAGCAAATTCCATGCCACGTGGGCCACGGTTGCGCTGCATCCAGGCGATCAATCTGCGGATGGGAAATGGCGGACGCCCGCGCGGGCGTTTGAGCATGCGTACATACTCGCTGATCCCGACAAGGCGGTTGCCGCGCTGGGTAAAGGTACCAAACTCAAGGAAGGGTCGGATCAGAGTGAACAATTCCTCACCAACCTCTGTCCGCACCATCGTCCACTGCCAGCGTTCGGGGGGCGGCAGCGGCGCGGCCAGGTAGCCGATGGTGATGTCCGCCAGAGTGTTCTGGTAGTCGAAGCATGAGAGACACGCCGCCGGGAAGATCCCGCGCTCCCCGCCCAGCGCCGAAACATCGAGATCGACGTAGTTCACCTTCTCGATATGGCCGTCCTCATGGCGCATCCAGACCCGAAAATCCTGCATGAACTCATGATGGACGATAGTTTCAGGCGATTTCGAGGCGGTATTGAGGAAGCGCAGCAGATCGGGGTAGGCCACGTTGTCGGTGCATGGAATGCCGATAATATAGAGTTTCTCTAGGCCGAGCTGATCCTGAATGGCTCGCAGGGCGTGTACCTGACAGCTTGTGCCGATAAAGGCCAGGCGTCTCACGCCGCTCTCGCGCACCTGATCGAGCATGTCCAGGTTAGGCGAAAGGCAGGGCTTATTGCGGGCGCTGGCGATCACCTCCGCTGGCGTGCGGGCGAGGACCGGCAGCGGCGCGTGGTGCGTACCCGGCACCGTCGCCGTTGTGATCACCCCATCGACCACGCCGCGCTCAAGTAGCAGCGCACCGAGCTTCGTGACGATCCCGCTCCACTGGGCCTCGGGGTTCTGCTTCGCCATTCGGATGACGTGGACCGAGCGAGAGATCCCAAAAAGCAACTCGTCGCCATCGTTTCGGTTGCGCCCGTGCAGCTTCCGCTCGATCTGCTCGCTCTTATTCTCCACAAACACGCAGACCTGCGGCAACAGCGGGCGGTAGCTGCTGGAGCAAATCCCGCAGTCGCTACAGAGCTTGGGCCGACCCTTGAGCCGCTCGGCTGCGCTCAGCAGCGTGATCTCGTGGAGTGGTCTGGACGTTGCTGTCGTCATAGTGATTTTAGATTTTAGATTTTAGATTTTAGATTTTGGATTTTGGATTTTGGATTTTAGATTGCAATCCAAAATCCAAAATCTAAAACCCAAAATGGTTACGCGCCAATGTTCTCTTTTGCAGTCAGTAGCACATCGGCAGTAATCAGCGTGATACCGCGCTCGCGGGCGTACTTCTCGACATTGCCGCGTGCCTTACCGCGCACGAAGAAGGGGATCTTCTTCAGCATCGTCTCGGCATCGGCTGACCAGGTGACAGATTGAGCGGGTGACACCGTACCAGAAGGTGCCGCCTCCGCGATAGCCACACTCACAGCGACCGGTGCCCCCACCGCGTCCCCGTGTCCCCCTGTCCCCGTGTCAGCCTGTCCCCCTGTCCCCGTGTCCCCGTGTCCCCCTGTCACCGCGTCCCCGTGTCCCCCTGTCACCGCGTCCCCGTGCTCCAGCCCCGCGTCTCCGAACAGGTCGATCAGATGCTTCTCCATACCGAGGGTACAGGTCGTATACACCTCGTCGGCAATCACATCAGCGCCGTCGAATCCAAGGAAGGGCCGGTAGGAGAGCAAGTGGTTCTCGATATGGGTGGGCGGCGCGATCACCATGCAGTTCAGTTCGTGCTTGCGGGCGGTGTGGCGCTCCATCTGGGTGCCGCAGATCAGCTCAGGGCGCAACTCGGCGATGCGCGCCGCCGTCACCTGGAACTCATCGGTAGCCAGGAACTGCTCATCGCTCACGTAGCCCTGGAGTTGCTCACGCACCCAGCTCGCCTCGCGCAGCAGGTAGGTGCCTGCGCCAGCAATCGGCATGCCCAGTTCATCGTGCAAGAACTTAGTCATACCCACAGTATGAGTGGCATCGCCGAAGACAAAGGCCGACTTACCGATATAGCTGTCCATATCAGCGGTACGGGCGAACCAGGGCACCGCCGAGGGTGCCGACATTCCATCGAGGGAGAAGGCGGTCAGCGGGGGCATCCGAATAACCGGGCCGTTCCGTCGGGCACCGATCTCATTCAGCGAGTCCACGAGCGCCCTGAGCCAGCGCAAGGTCGGCTGAACGCCAAGCGGAGCCTCGCGCAGAGCGGGCGTGCCGAACTGACCCTCCAGGTAGTCGGCGGCACCGGCACCCAATTCGCGGTAGGGCGCAATGTTCAGCCAGGCGGCCGGCAGGCGGCGCAGGTCGTCCACGCTGGCCCCCCAAGGGGCCACCACATTCACCTGCACGCCAAGGGTGTTGAGCATCCGCCGGATGCTCGTGAGGTCGTGGCGCACATGAAAGCCCAGGGATGCCGGGCCAAGGATATTCACGCTCGGCCGCTCGGTGAGCGGCTGAGGTGCGGCATACCGTCGCACCAACTCGCTGAACAGACCCTCAGCGGCCCCATTCTCCTGCATACGGTACGGGTTCGCATCATAGACCAGCACATCCGTATCCAGATTAGCCGAAGACGCCGTGACCTCCAGGTTTTCCTGGAGCAGAATCGTACTGCACGAAGCGACGACAACAATCAGGTCAGGGTGCAACTTCTCCTCAACCTGGCGCAGGGTCTCGGGCAGGCGGATCGTGCCGCGTGCGAGGTCGGTGCCACTCACCACCGACGTGGTCATCGCAGGAAACGAGGGCGTGCGCTCCAGCATCGTAAAGATCGTGGTCACATAATCATCGCCCTGAGGGGCGTGAAAGACCGCGTGAACATTGCGCATGCTGTTCATCACCCGGCCAACGCCGTGGTGGGCGGTACCCTCATACATCCAGTAGGCAAGACGCATACGAACTCCAATTCAAAATGCAAAATGCAAAATGCAAAATGCAGAACGCAAGGTACGAGGTGCAAGCTGCACTATTGTCAGCGACCGCTCAATCCACAATCCGCAATCCACAATCCACAATCCACAATCTACAATCTACAGTTCCTGCAAAGGGATGACATCCCCCGGTGCCGACGGCATGATGCCCGTTGTCCAATGCAAAATGCAAAATGCAAAATGCAAAATGCAGAACGCAAGGTGCGAGGTGCAAGCTGCACTATTGTCGGCGACCGCACAATCCGCAATCCACAATCCACAATCCACAATCCACAATCCACAATCCGCAATCCACAATCCACAATCCGCAATCCACAATCCACAATCCACAATCTACAATCTACAGTTCCTGCAAAGGGATGACATCCCCCGGTGCCGACGGCATGATGCCCGTTGTCCACACCGGATCGATGCCAAGGGGGTCAAGGATGGCGTGGCGACGCAATGCCTTGGTGAAGGTTGCCGCCAGGATGTTCACACCGGCCCAGCCGTGAATGGGCATGAAGGCAAACTCCGTGCCCCACTTGGCCACCAGACCCTTGCCAACGAGTGGGTTCGTCGTGATCATATTCGAGATAATCAGGTCGGGCTGGTACGTGGCAATATCGCGGAGTTGCCGGTCAAAGTTGGCCTGCTCAACCAGGGGGACGCCTTCAAGACGCTCAAGCTCGCGAGAGTGGAAGCGCCGATTGATCGCCGGGGTGCTACACTCGACGATCTCGGCCCCGCAGGCGCGCAGGAAGCGAGCCAGGGGCAGTTCCATGAGAATATCGCTGGCAAAGAAGACCTTCTTACCGCGCAGCAGTTCGGTGTGACTAGAAATCCGCTCCCAGGCCGCCGCCTCGCGCTCAGCCAGGTCAACCTTAATCCCAAACTCAGCGGCCAGATCCTCCCAGAAAGCCCGGCAGCCATCGGGGCCAAAGGGGAAGAGCGAAGAGAGTATCGTACAGTTGCGATCAGTGCGCAACTGCGAGGCGATTTTGGGCAAAAATGGCTGAAGTGGAGCGATGATCGTACCGGGGCCAATCGGCGGCATTTCAGAGAAGTGCGCTGCGGGCAGGAAACCGGCCACCGGGATGCCCAGGCGAGCCGCCTCCATCGCAAAATCTTCGGCCACTGCATCGTTCACCGAGCCAAGGAAGACCACGCGCTTATCTTCGGGCGGGGCCACCGGACAGAAGGGCAGCAGCGCCTGCAGCACCGAGTCCTCGCTTTGGGCGAAGGTAAAATCCAGGCCGGAGGCCGGAACAAACAACACCGGCAGTTCGGGCGTGCTGAGGGAATGGGCCAGACCCTCGAACTCAACCTTCATAACCTCGGGGGTACAGGAGGAGAGCAGGAAGATTACAGAGGGATTATGCTCGCGCTTGATCTCGGCGATCTGGTCGGAAATGTCCGGCTGCGCAGATGAGAGATCAGACTCCTCAAGCAGCGAAACCGCGAAGCGCGGGCGGGCGAAGATCATCACCCCGAGAGTATTCTGGAGCAGGTGCGCACAGGTGTGCGTGCCAAGGATGAGGAAGAAGCTGTCTTTGATCTTCTGGTAGAGCCAGCCCACGCTGACCAACCCGCAAAATGAGTGGTAGAGTCCATCTTCACGGACAAACTGGGCCTTCGGCGGCATTGGAGTCTCCTTCTCCCTCTTCGTGAGGAAGTCATACGGTATCATGGTACAGGGCGGGGTTTTGATAGTATTATAGCATCTAATACAAGAATGTGAGCTATATGCAAATAGTGTGCAATGCCTGTTAGAATCTGATCATTGACAGGGGGCATCGCGAGCGATACCATTACGAGTTATCTCAATCCGTCGATGAAATGACGACCAACGACCGGCGACCGCTCGTACTACCCCTTCACGTCACACCTGACTAACACTCAGGTGGCGGATCGGTAGTCAGCGGTCTATCTGTGTTGTTCATTCATCAGTAATGCAAAGGAGTCTCATGGGTGCAATGTTAGGCCATCTGGGCCTGCGAAAGATGTGGCAACAAGAGTTTGCAGGGTACAATCGTGCGCTCCTCCAGCGTGACTTGTTGGCCGGACTAACGGTGGGGGCGGTGGCACTGCCCTTGGCGCTAGCCTTCGGCGTCGCCTCGGGAGCTAACGCGGCTGCCGGGCTCGTGACGGCCATTCTGGCCGGGTTCATCATCGGGACGCTTGGCGGTGGTTCCTTCCAGATTTCCGGCCCCACCGGGGCCATGTCGGCGATCCTGATCGTGATCGCCCAGCATTACGGGATCAGCGGCGTCTGGATGGCCTGCGTGATGGCGGGTGCCTTTATGCTTGTACTCGGCCTGCTGAAACTCGGACGCTACATCGCCTTCATCCCCTCGCCCGTGATCACTGGCTTCACCAGCGGCATCGCCCTGATTATCGCGATTGGCCAGATCGACAATGTCATTGGTGCAAAGACTCCGGCAGCCGATAACACCATCGCCAAACTGCTCGGCTACGTCACCCATCCGCCAACGCTCAACGGGCAGAGCCTCGCGGTGGCGGGGATCGTCATGGCGACCATGCTCATCCTGCCGCGCTTCACCAAAAGCGTCCCGGCATCGCTGGTCGGGCTCATCCTGGCGAGCCTGGTTTCCATCGGGCTGGGCTGGCAGGTGGCGACCATCGGCAGCATCCCGCAAACGATCATTCTGGATCAACGCTTGAGCCTGGCAAACATCCCCTGGAGCCACCTGACCGACCTGCTGGCCCCGGCAATCTCGATCACCGCCCTGGGGTCAATCGAGAGCCTGCTGTGCGGCTCGGTAGGTGCCACCATGACCGGCAAGCCCTTTGACAGTAACGCCGAACTTGTGGCCCAGGGCATCGGCAATATGATTATCCCCTTCTTCGGCGGTGTACCAGCCACAGCGGCGATTGCCCGCACCAGCGTCGCGATCAAGAGCAACGGCGCAACCCGGATCACCAGCATTGTTCACGCCATCGCCCTGCTGCTGAGCGCCCTGCTGCTGGCCCCGCTGATCGGCCAGGTGCCGCTGGCCGCCCTCGGTGGTGTGCTGATGGTGACAGCCTGGCGTATGAACGAGTGGGAGAGCATCCACTTCTACTGGCACACAAAGATTAAGCACGCCTTGGCGGGCATCCTGATAACGATGATAGCGACAGCCGCTCTGGATCTGACCCAGGCCATCCTGATCGGTCTGGCGATCTCAACGATCATCTACATCCGCCAGTCGGCGCAGAGTACAGCGGTGGCCAGCGAGCCAGTCAATGCGGCCAAGCTGCGCGCCCAAGGCTACGCCATCGAAGAGTCCTGCCCCTCGGTTCATGTCTACTACCTAACCGGACCGCTCTTCTTCGGCAGCGTCCACACGGTGCTTGAGGCGTTTGTCGACTCCCGACAGTACCACACGCTGGTGATCAGTATGCGTGGTGTGCCGTTGGTCGACGCGATGGGCGCGAAAGCCTTGCGCGAACTGGTCGAAGCACATCAGGCTCACGGCGGCACTGTGGCCTTCACGGGGCTCCAGCCAACGGTACGCGAGATGTTCGAGCGCGCTGGGCTGGCCGAGCTTGTCGGTGCAGATCACATCTTCTGGAGTGCGATAGAGGCGATCATCCAGCTCCACGAGAAACGCCAGATCAGCGGCTGCCCCCATTGCGATATTCGCGGCGACGGGTGTACGGTGCTGCACGCGGCCGTCGTCCGACGCGGGATAAACCCGCCGCCAACAGTATAATGTGACAGGACAGCACATGGTTGGTGGCTCAGCCACCAACCATGTGCTGTCTATGATGTCAACCTCGGGCAGCGAGCAGCGACTCGCGGGCAGCGGTGAGCGTGACCGCAATATCGACCGTGTCGTGGGCAGAACTCACGAAACCCGCCTCAAACTGTGACGGGGCGAGGTACACCCCGCGCTCACACATAGCCCAGAAGAACCGCGTGAAGCGAGCGGCGTCTACACGCTGCTTCGCCTCGGCGTAGCTACGCACCTTCGCCCCCACTTCGCGCAGGAAGTAGAAGCCGAACATGGTCCCCACGTTGCCAACCTGGAGCGGCACACCGGTCTCCTCACTGAGCGAGCGCATGCCGTCAGCGAGGGTCTGGGCGCGCCCAACGGCACGCTGGAAGAGCGTGGAGGAACCATCGGCGGGGACATCGAAGGCCGTATGCAACATCGCGAGTCCGGCAGCCATTGCCAGCGGATTGCCCGAGAGCGTACCCGCCTGGTACATTGGCCCAGCCGGGGCCACCATCTGCATGATCGCCTTCTTACCGGCGTAGGCTCCCACAGGCAGACCACCGCCGATCACCTTGCCGAGGCACGTGATGTCCGGGTCGATCCCAAAAACGCTCTGGGCGCCGCCGGGGGCCGCACGGAACCCCGTCATCACCTCATCAACAATCAGCACTGTGCCGTGCTTGCGGGTGAGATCGCGCAGCCCCTGGAGGAAGCCCGGCTCAGGTAGGACGAAGCCCATGTTGGCGGCAATCGGCTCGACAATCACGGCAGCGATTGAGTCGCCGTGTTCGCGGAATAGCTCGGTCACGGCATCAAGGTCGTTATACTCAACCGTGAGCGTGGCGGCAGCGGTAGATGCGGGCACCCCAGGGCTATCGGGCAGACCAAGCGTAACCACACCGCTACCGGCCTGCACCAGCAGCATATCGGCGTGGCCGTGGTAGCAGCCGATAAACTTGACGATCTTTTCGCGGCCCGTGTACGCCCGCGCCAAGCGCAGAGCGCTCATGGTGGCCTCGGTGCCGCTATTCACAAAGCGCACCTGCTCAACGCTGGGTACCAGCGAGATCACCAGTTCAGCGAGTTCGGTTTCTAGCTCAGTGGGTGCGCCAAAGCTGGTGCCACGGGCAGCCTGCTCCGTGATAGCCTGAACGACGGCGGGGTGCGCGTGGCCAAGCAGCAGCGGCCCCCAGGAGAGAACGTAGTCGATATAGCTATTGCCGTCTACATCCTCAACGTGGGCACCATTACCACGAGCAAAAAAGATAGGCGTGCCGCCGACCCCACGGAAGGCGCGCACCGGCGAGTTCACCCCGCCGGGGATCACGGCCTGGGCAGCAGCAAAGAGCTCCTTCGAGCGGGCGTATCGGTCGGTGGTAGTCAAGGTCATGGGTGGTTCCCCAGCATAATGCTTTATTGCACGGCTGAGGATTGTCGGC
>CAIRFY010000334.1 GCA_903877945.1 uncultured Oscillochloris sp.
ACCTAGCCCGCTTTAAAGGTTTCATGTGCCAGGTTTCAGGTTTACCGTTCGTAGCGCGGGCTTCCAGCCTGCGGTGGTGATTCTGACCGCCTGGAAGGCGGCGCTACAGTCCATGCCTAACAAAGAATCTCCCTATGGGGGGGCAGGGCCGCGTGCGAATGCAGTGCGCCCGATTGCAGAAAATCCGCAAACCCTAGGGCTGATGATGAATGTAGACCGGCTCCGGCCCCGCTGTGAAGGTGTACTGCCCGTTGATGGTTGGCTCGACCATCGCTTCGCCCCCGGCACGCACGCGGGTTACGCTGGACGAACTGGTGTTCAGCGTGAGCTGAGTCGCTACGGGTGCCCAGACGACATCGACGACATCACTGGCCTTCGTAAAGCGCACCGCGTAGTTCTCGGGGCCAACCGATGCGGTCATATCGTCAAGGTAGATCGTGCCTGACCCACTGGCGCTGTCCGGGTCGTCATCGAGTACGATAGAAGTCAGGCGCACCGGGAAGTCCAGATGGCCGTTCTGAACGCTGCTGATTATGTCGTGTGGAACCTGGTCGCTCAGTGGGGTAGAAATAAAGTGCCAGCCACGCCAGCCCGCTGGCCCGAGACGAAACTGGAATACCTCGCCCTGGCTGTCGCGTAGCCAGACCTTGATCTGATGGGCGCTGCCGTCGCCGTAAACCCAGACGCCCAGTTTGCTTGTGCCGTTGGGAATGGCGATGGGCGATCTCGTTGTGAAAATGACGTAGTCGTTCCCGACACTCGGGAAGGTGTAGTCTAGCCGGGCGGCGCTGCCCCCGCTGTGGATTTGTTCGCTGCTGCGGGTGAGTGTGCCGTACTTCTGATCGCCAACCTGCCATTTGATTGACTGCTCGAAATCGAGGACGTTGCGCTGCTCCGCGAGATCAATCAGCGCCGCCGCGCCGGTGTTGGCGAGCTGCTGGTTGAGAACGTGAAACGCGGTGTAGGCTGGCTTGTTCAGCGCCGAGTCGTAGCTTACCTTGCTCGGGTCATAGCGCACGAGGCCGTAGAGATTATGGTCTGGCGCGTCGTTATCTTTCAGGCTGTACCAGATCGCCCGCTCGGCACCGGCGGCGCGTAGCAGCACCATGCTGCGTACCAGATAGTTCGCCTGGGTTGTTTCATCAACCGACGTTGCTGTCCGGTCGGCGGGGCTAGTTGCCCAGCCAAACTCGGTGGCCCAGATTGGCTTGGCTCCCAAGGAGTCGGCCAAACCCTGCACCGCGCCAATCCCGGCCACACCAATCTGTCCATCCTCTGGGCTATTGGGATCAGCGTAGGGGTTCAGCCCAATGATGTCGAAGGAATCCCAGGCTCCGTTGTCATAGATCTGGCGTAGAAAGTCAATCGCGGGCTGAGGCGAAACGAGACCACCTAGCAGCACCTGGGCGCTCGGGTCGGCGGCCTTGATGGCGGCGTAGGTGGCTTTCAGCAGAGCGGCGTAGGCGGCAGGATTGGGCTGGGGCGCCCAGTAGCTTGCGTCG
>CAIRFY010000335.1 GCA_903877945.1 uncultured Oscillochloris sp.
ATATTCCAGTTGCCGCCCCCCAACTCCGCCGCATTGCGGTAGTTCTGGGTCATGCTCAGGTTGTCCAGGGTCGGTGACGCATTGAGCAGGCGGATTACCCCCAGGCTGTACGCTGTGCCGCTGCCAGAGGGGTAGCCATGCCCGCCATAGCGCAGCACCGCCCGCGTGAGGCTGCTCGTGTCGCTGCTGCCCGCCTCAAACTCGATAAAGCCCCAATCGCTCGTCGCCGGGCTGCCCACCACGTTGTCGGTGTCACAGACCGCCTCGTCGCTCGCGCCCACCCCACAGACCGTGTCGTCCTTCTCTGAGGTGAAATAGATCGGGGCCGCAACCGTGCCATCAGCGGTCAGCTTGCCGTGAATGAACAGGTTCGCATTGACGGTTGCCTTGATCTTCACCCCTGGGCCGAGGGTGAGGGTCTGGTTCGCCGCAACCTGAGGGGTGTAGCCCATCCAGTAGACCACCGTGCTACTGCTGAGTGTGTTGGCGTTCCAGGTCTCCCCCGCCAACTCCGCCGCATTGCGGTAGTTCTGGGTCATGCTCAGGTTGGCGAGGGTGGGCGACGCATCGCGCAGGCGGATCACCCCCAGGCTGTAGGCTGTGCCGCTACCAGATGGGTAGCCATGTCCGCCGTAGCGCAGCACCGCCCGCGTCAGGCTGCTGGTGTCGCTGCTGCCCGCCTCAAACTCGATAAAGCCCCAATCGCTCGTCGCCGGGCTGCTCACCGCGTTGTCGGTGTCGCAGACCGCCTCGTCGCTCGCGCCCACCCCGCAGACCGTGTCATCCTTCTCCGAGGTGAAGTAGATCGGGGCCGCCAGCGTGCCGTTGGCGCTGAGCGTCCCGTGAATAAACAGGTTCGCGTTGACCGTGGCCTTGATCTTCACCCCCGGATTGATCGTCAGGGTCTGGTTCGCCGCAACCTGAGGGGTGTAGCCCATCCAGTAGACCACCGTGCTACTGCTGAGTGTGTTGGCGTTCCAGGTCTCCCCCCCCAACTCCGCCGCGTTGCGGTAGTTTTGAGTCATGCTCAGGTTGGACAGGGTGGGCGAGGCATCGCGCACACGCACGACCCCCAGGCTGTACCGGGTGCCAGAGCCGCTGGGGTAGCCCATTCCACCATAGCTCAGCACTGCCCGCGTCAGGCTGCTGGTGTCGTTGCTGTCGCCCTCAAACTCAACAAAGGCCCAGTCGCCAACGGCGGGCGCGGTGGCCGCACCATCGGCGTTGGTGTCGCCGCAGACCGTGTCGTCCTTCTCCGAGGTGACGTAGATCGAATTGGCCACCGTACCGTTAGCCGACAGGGTGCCATGCACGTAGATCCCGGTATTCGGGCGCGCCTTGATCACCGTCCCTGGCTGAATGGTCAGCGTGACGCCAGCATTCACCGTCACGCTGCCGGTGAGCAGATAGATATTCGCCGACGACCAGGTCGTATTGACCGTGATCGCGCCGCTGACATTCTGCACCGTGGCACCGCAGACCGGCGCGGCGTGAGCCGTTCGAACCGGGCTGCCGACCAAGATAAGTAAAGCGGACATCGCCACAAAGGCCGACGTGAACAGACGGAAGAGACGCTGGTGTTGCATACAGTCCCCCTTCTGAGATACATTTCAGGGACGGGCAGAACATTTGGACGCAATACTTTGCGAATAAGCAGATCTCGTACCGGCCTTGCCCCTCACCCCCTGCCCCTCTCCCTCAAGGGGAGAGGGGAAATTCTGCATCAGGATGCGCTCGACTCCCCCTCTCCCGTTCAGGGAGAGGG
>CAIRFY010000336.1 GCA_903877945.1 uncultured Oscillochloris sp.
GGCGTTCCGTATCGCCTCATCGCCTCATCGCCTCATCGCTGAACTGTCAAGCTGAATGTACCCATTTTGAAACATGCCTTAGACATGGTTTCAGAATTAGTAATTTTACTTTACAGTTCTGTGCGACCCTCACCCCCCAGCCCCCTCTCCCTCACGGGGAGAGGGGCAGGGGGTGAGGGCGGATCGGCGACTTTGACGTAGCCCTGCTCCACCGTCGCCGTTCACGATGAGCATATGAGTGAGGTGGTATAGTAGACGCCATGAATCTCCTTTCCCTTGAGTCCATCAGCAAGCAGTACTCCGAGCGCCCGCTCTTTCAGGATGTCACCTTCGGCATGAACAAGGGCGAGCGCCTCGGTGTGATCGGTGTCAACGGCAGTGGCAAGAGTACACTCCTGCGTATCGTCGCCGGCATCGAAGCCCCCGACAGCGGGCGGGTCGTCGTCACAGGCGGCACCCACGTCGCCTATCTGCCGCAGGCTCCCCTGCTCCCCGAGGATCAGACCGTGCTAGAGGCGGTGTTCGCCGGTGACTCGCCCACCATCCGCTTGCTGCGTGAGTACGAGTTGGTGAGCATGAATCTCGCCGAGCAGCCTGATAACGCCAATCTGCTCGCCAAGCTCAGCGCCCTCACCCCCCAGATGGACGCCCTCGGTGCGTGGGATGCCGAGGCATCCGCGCATACCATTATTACCGAGCTTGGCCTTGCGGAGTATGCCAACACCCCTATTTCTATCCTCTCGGGCGGGCAGCGGAAGCGTGTGGCCATGGCCCGCGCCCTCGTCGATCAGCCCGACCTGCTGATCCTTGACGAGCCGACCAACCACATTGATACCGATACCATTGACTGGATGGAGGAGTATCTCTCCCGCAGCACGTGCGCCCTGCTCCTTGTTACCCACGACCGCTACTTCCTTGATCGGCTGGTCGGTCGCATGATCGAGCTTGATCGCGGTCGGCTTAGCAGCTACACCGGCAATTACGCCAGCTTTCTTGAGCAGAAGGCCGACCGGATCGTCCGTGAAGCCGCTGTTGAAGATGCTCGCCAGAACCTGATCCGCCGCGAACTCGTCTGGCTGCGCCGTGGTGCCCAGGCCCGCACCACCAAACAGAAGGCCCACGTCGAGCGTGCCCAAGCCTTAGTCGAGCAGCGCCCCGAGTCCGCTCAGGGCAGTGTTGAGATCGACCTCGGCACCGGGCGACGCATTGGCAAGCGCATCCTAGAGCTGCACGGTGTCAGCAAGAGTTACGGCGAACGTATGCTCGTTGACCACTTCAGCCTCGAACTCAAGGCCAATGATCGTCTCGGTGTTATCGGCCCGAACGGCAGCGGTAAATCAACCCTGCTGAATCTGATCACGGGTCGGGTGCAGCCCGACAAAGGTGAGATCCGCGTCGGCGAGACGATCCACATGGCGTACTACGATCAGGAGAGTACCGGGCTGAATCTGGATCAGCGGGTTGTTGACTATATCCGCGAGGTCGCCGAACTGGTGCGTGGGCGCGACGGTGCCCTTATGGCGGCCACCCAGATGCTTGAGCGATTCCTGTTCACTCCCGAGATGCAGTGGGCCACCATCGCCACCCTCTCCGGCGGCGAGCGGCGCAGGCTCTACCTGCTGCGTCAGCTTATCTATAATCCGAACCTGCTCATCCTCGATGAACCCACCAACGACCTCGATCTCCAGACCCTCGGCATCCTCGAAGCTTACCTAGACGATTTCAACGGCGCAGTGATCACCGTCTCCCACGACCGCTACTTCCTTGATCGTGTCGTCAGGCGCATCTTCGCCTTCGAGGGCGGCGGACGGATCGTTGAGTACCCCGGTAACTACAGCACCTACCGCGAGCATCACGCCCGTAAGGCAGTTGCCCTAAAATCGGCGCTACCTGTAAAGGTCAAGCCTGCGCAGCCTGTGAATGCCGCGTCCCAAGGTGTACGCAAGCTGAGCAGCAAAGAGCGCCGCGAGCTAGAGGGCCTAGAGCGCCGGATTGCCGAACTAGAGGCAACCCGCGACTCTATTAGCTCGCAGCTAAACAACGCAGGCGCTGATCACGTCCGCTACAGCCAGTTGGCTGCCGAGCTTGCGCAGGTCGATTCGTCTATAGAAGCAACGTTCACGCGCTGGGCTGAACTCGCCGAATGGGCATAATATTCCTTAATCTCCTCATAAAATTGATCCAATACGGGAGTGCCCCGTGAACGGATGATAGAGGACTTTATGGCATCAGGCTGCCATAAAGTCCTTTGTGCATAATGATTTGACAAAGGGTAGTCAGAGTGCTATACTACGCGGGCTGGAATGAACGAGGTTTCACTCACGAAAGTGATGTAGACCAGACAAGTTGGGTAAAACATCCGCGAACCGCGCTGAAATAACATTTCAGAGACGTCGCCAGGAAATTCAGCATTGCTGAATAACTCCTGGTTTTGTTTTTTGCCTGATTGTTCATCTAGCATGCACCTTCACAACTAAATCACGATAGTTTAGGTGAGTACCACGTCAATAAAGCTGGAGTAACTGGCGTAAGCCAAGCTTCAGTCAACAACGCAGAGTTTGATCCTGGCTCAGGATGAACGCTGGCGGCGTGCCTAATGCATGCAAGTCGCACGCAGCAAGCTTGCTTGGCTGCGTGGCGCACGGCTGAGGAACACGTGGGTAATCTGCCCCGGAGTGGGGGATA
>CAIRFY010000337.1 GCA_903877945.1 uncultured Oscillochloris sp.
CACCAAGAAGATCTACCCGCCGAGACCCTTGGCCCAGTCGAATTGCTTCAGATACGGATCCGGCTTCACCGGACCCTTCGAGCTAGAGACCTCCTCGATCAGCCCGCTCGGCAGGATCTTGCCGATCCGCACCGTCTTCCAGGTGTGCTGGCTCGCGCCATCAACCTTGACCATACCCTCGGGCGCGGCAAACTCGATGGTGTCGGTCTTCGCCGCTGCACGCACCGCCGCCACGTCGGTCGATCCGGCCTTCTCGACCAGAGCCTTCCAGAGGTAGACCCCGAAGTAGCCCGCCTCAATCGGGTCGTCCGTCACCCGGTCAGCGCCGTACTTCGCCTTGTAGGCAGCGACAAACTTCTCGTTCTCGGGGGTCTTGGTGGTCTGGTAGTAGTTCCACGAGACGAGGTGCCCGGCCAGGTAGTCGGCACCAATCCCACGCACCTCTTCCTCCGCAATGCTCACCGAGAGTACTGGCAGTTTGTCGGCAGTAAAGCCAGCGTCCTTAAACTGCTTGAAGAAGGCCACGTTGCTATCGCCGTTCAGCGTGTTGAAGATCGCGTCGGGCTTGGCCTCTTGGATCTTGCTGATAATCGTGCTGAACTCGGTGCCACCCAGTGGCACGTACTCCTCACCAGCCAACGTGCCGCCCTTCGCCGCAAGCTGGGCCTTGATGATCTTGTTGGCCGTGCGCGGGAAGACGTAGTCTGAGCCAAGCAGATAAATCTTCTTCTTGCCCAGGCTAAGCAGGTAATCGACCCCCGGCACAATCTGCTGGGTGGGCTCGGCGCCGGTGTAGAAGATGTTCGGCGATGACTCCAAACCCTCGTACTGCACCGGGTAGAAGAGCAAGCTATTCAGGCTCTCGAATACCGGCAGCACCGCCTTACGGCTGGCGCTTGTCCAGCAGCCGAAGACCACGGCGACCTTATCTTGCTGGATCAGCTTGGTCGCCTTCTCGGTGAAGGTCGGCCAATCGCTCGCGCCGTCCTCAATCACCGGCTCAAGCTTCTTACCGAGCACGCCGCCGGCCGCGTTGATTTCCTCAATCGCCAGCAGGGTCGCGTCCTTTACCGAAACCTCGCTGATCGACATGGTGCCGCTCAGCGAGTGGAGGACGCCGACCTTGATCGTCTCCCCCGTGGCAGACTCGGTGGTGGACTCGGTGGCGGCTGTGGTGGCCGCCGTGGTGGCTGCCGTGGTCGCGGCCGTGGTCGCGGCCTCGGTGGCCGCCGTGGTGGCTGCCGTGGTCGCGGCCTCGGTCGCGGCCGTGGTGGCTGCCGTGGTGGCCGGAGCCTTGGTAGGCGCGGCCGGAGCGCCGCCGCAGGCGCTGAGCAGGGCTGCGGCGATCAACATGACAAACATCATCAGCGCAGCGAGGCGGGGAGTCTGAGAGTTCCGGTTCAAAGCATTCTCCTTGCGTCTATCCAAATGAAGGAGGTATCCATCCGGCACCATTGCCACATTGACACAACTGTCTGGCTACAATGCCATACGCCCATAAGATCACGCACTATAGTGGTTCGCGCCCTTGGCCCTCCTTTCACGCCCTCAAGGATTACGTGTGTATGCGGTGGCTACAACAAAGCCAGCAGAGGAAGGTTGCCTCTTGCCACTGTGGGTATCCACACCGGGGAGATGTCGATTGTTTGCGGGCCAGCGAAGAAAAATGCCGAGATTTGACGGTATCGGATGATCGCAGACAGGCCGAGCCTTCGGCAGATCTGAGACAAGGGAACATCAGTGTTGGGGTCTGCGAGACAGCAGAATCTCGCGTGGAGCTGAGCGGTGCAGGGGAGGCGTCGTTGCCAATTAGGTTGTCACGGGGGATGGACGGAATTATACCCGAGGCCGGGTAAATGTCAAACAATGCAGGTAGAGCAAAACTCGCCCTGTCACGCTGAGCGCGGTTCAGCGTGACAGGGCGAGTTTTGTACCGTTTGCCGTGAATGTAGCACCGCCTTCCAGGCGGTCAAGAGCACCACCGCAGGCTAGAAGCCCGCGCTACGAACTGTCACGCTGAAATCTTACCTAGACAAGGTTTCAGAATTAGCAATTTTACTTTACCGTTCTGTGCGACCCTCACCCCCTGCCCCTCTCCCTCACGGGGAGAGGGGAGATTCCGCACCAGGATGCGTCCGACTCCCCCTCTCCCGCTCAGGGAGAGGGGGGTGAGGGCTGATCGGCGACAAACTGTAAAGTATCCACGAACCATGTCCTACTGCCAAAAATCAAACGATATAGTACAACTGCGTGAGCGGTAGGCTCTCGGCGGGCTCGCAGGTGGCCAGTTCGCCATCGACAAAAACCTCGTAGGTCTCGGGGTTGACGCGGATCTGCGGGGTGGCGCTGTTGCGCACCATCTGGGCCTTACCTACGCTGCGGCAGCCGTGTACCGCTACGCTGCGCCGCTGGAGGCCGAGCCGCCCGGCCACGCCCAGGTCAACCGCTGCCTGCGACATGAAGTTCACGCAGGTCTGTCCAATTGCTCGACCGAGGGCACCGAACATTGGGCGGTAGAAGACCGGCTGGGGCGTCGGGATGGATGCGTTCGGGTCGCCCATCGCGGCCCAGGCGATCATGCCGCCTTTAATGATCATCTTGGGCTTGGCCCCGAAGTAGGCCGGATCCCAGAGGACGATGTCGGCCAGTTTGCCCGGCTCCAGCGAGCCAACCTCGTGGGCGATCCCGTGGGCCAGGGCCGGGTTGATCGTCAGTTTGGCCAGGTAGCGCAGGATGCGGGCGTTATCGTGCTCAGCCGTGTCTTCGGGCAGTTTGCCGCGCTGCTTCAGCATCTTGTCGGCGGTCTGAAAGGCGCGCAGCACCACCTCGCCAACCCGCCCCATCGCCTGCGAGTCCGACGAGTACATGCTGATCACTCCCAGGTCGTGCAGCACATCCTCGGCGGCAATTGTCTCCTTACGGATGCGGCTTTCGGCGAAGGCCACATCCTCGGCGATGGCCGGGTTCAGATGGTGGCAGACGATCAGCATATCCAGGTGTTCGGCCAGGGTGTTGACGGTGTAGGGCCGGGTGGGGTTGGTGGACGAGGGTAGGATGTTGGGCAGGGCGGCGATACGGATAATATCGGGGGCGTGGCCGCCACCAGCGCCCTCGGTGTGGTAGGTGTGGATGGTGCGCCCGTCAATCGCCGAGATCGTGTCTTCGACAAAACCGCTCTCGTTAAGCGTGTCGGTATGGATGGCTACCTGAACATCGTACTCGTCGGCCACGCGCAGCGAGCAGTCGATCACCGCCGGGGTGGTGCCCCAGTCCTCGTGATCCTTCAGACCGCAGGCACCGGCCTCGATCTGCTCGCGCAGTGCCTCGGGGCGCGAGCTGTTGCCCTTGCCGAGCAGCCCCCAGTTGATTGGCAAACCCTCGGCGGCCTCCAGCATACGTGCGATGTTCCAGGGGCCGGGGGTGCAGGTAGTGGCGTTCGTGCCGTCAGCCGGGCCGGTTCCGCCGCCGATCATGGTCGTCACACCGTTTGAGAGTGCCTCGTACACCTGCTGCGGCGCGATCATGTGGATGTGGCTGTCGATAGCGCCGGGCGTGGCGATCAGATGTTCGCCCGCGATTACCTCGGTGCCGGGACCAATCACCAGCGCCGGGTGGACGCCGTCCATCGTGTCGGGGTTGCCTGCCTTGCCAACGCCGACGATCCGCCCGTGGCGCACGCCGATGTCGGCCTTGAGGACGCCAAGCACTGGGTCAAGGACGATCACGTTAGTGATCACCAGATCCAGCGCGCCGTTGCGGCTGGTCATCGCACTCTGGGCCATACCGTCGCGGATGGTCTTGCCGCCACCAAAGACCGCCTCATCGCCGTGGGTAAGCAGATCACGCTCAATGCCCAGGAGCAACGTCGTGTCCGCGAGGCGCACCCGGTCGCCGGTGGTGGGGCCGTAGAGCGCGGCGTAGTGTCTGCGTGGAATAAAGGCCATCACGTCCCCCTTATGCGTCGCCGTCCAGAAAACCTTCCTCCGCAGCGCGACGCAGCGCCCGCCGCACCCCAGCGGTTGTTTCGGTACTGCCCTCGGCAAGACTGTTGAAGCCCACCGCACGCCGCAGCCCGCCCAGCGCCACGAGCTCGACCTCGCTGCTATCCCCCGGCTCGAAGCGCACCGCTGTTCCAGCGGGAATATTCAGGCGCATGCCCAGGGCGGTCGGGCGGTCGAAGGCCAGGGCGCGGTTCACCTCGAAGAAGTGGAAGTGCGAGCCAACCTGGATCGGTCGGTCGCCCGTGTTGCGCACCGTCACCGTCGTCGTTCGTCGCCCCGCGTTCAGTTCTACCGGCTCATCCTGTAGGATGTAGCGCCCGCTATTGCCAGCCATCAAAACCTCCGCAGCCACTCAGATAATTGGGTCGTGACACGAGATCAGCTTCGTGCCATCGGGGAAGGTCGCTTCCACCTGCACCACCGGCAGCAGTTCGGGGACCATCTCCATCACCTGGTCGCGCCCCACCACATGACGGCCCAGTTCCATCAGCGCGGCAACGCTCTGCCCGTCGCGAGCGCCCTCCAGCAGAGCCTCGGTAATCAGGGCGGTGGCCTCGGCGATATTCAGCTTCACTCCTCGGTCGCGTCGCCGTCGTGCCAGGTCGGCAACCACATAGATCAGCAACTTCTCTTGCTCGCGTGGCGTCAGCAGCATGGGACTCCTCCATAGAACAACATAGCGCAGTAGGAAACTGGCTTACACCAGCGCTGCACTGCGCTGCTACACGCTATCGCTACCGAACCGTTGGGTAGACGATATTATAGTACATCATTGGGGATTTTGGATTTTGGCAATCCCTAGGGCTGTTGCAAAGTCGTGTAATCGCCGGGCAGCCCTCACCCCCCAGCCCCCTCTCCCTGAACGGGAGAGGGGGAGTTGGGTGCGTCCTGCTGCGGAATCTCCCCTCTCCCCGTGAGGGAGAGGGGCAGGGGGTGAGGGCCGGAGGGTGACTTTGCATCAGCCCTGGGACAATCCCCACTCCTATCATCGGCGGTGGCGCGTGGGGATGGCGATGCCGCTGGCGGCGAGGTGTTCGATGTCGCGGATGATGGTGCGGCGGCTGACACGGAGGGCGGCGGCGAGGTTGGCGTCGGTGGGGGCGGCACCCTGGGCGGCGGCCTCGGCGAGCAGGCGGAGCAGGACGTGGCGGCGGCGCTCGTCGGCGCGGGGGATGGCGGTGTCGGCGGGGCTGACGAGGGTCCAGCGCACGCTGAGGTAGTCGGCGGGGGTGAGGCTGCGCCCGAGAGGTACGTCGGCGCGGACGAGGCGGGCGGTGACGATCTGGCTGAGGGCGTCGAGGGCGGACTGGGTGGCGCGGTTGAGTGGCACCTGCTGGAGGAAGCGGGCGCGTTCGGCGGGGGGCAAGGCGGCGGCGGCGGTGTCCATAGCGCGGGCGGCGGCCTGGATGTGGGCTGATGCGGCGGCGGCGTCACCGGCGGCACGGGCGGCGACGTGGCTCGCGTAGGCGACCAACTGGTGCAGGACAGCGCGATCAGCCGAATCGGCCAGATCGGCGCGGGCGGCGGCTGCGGCCTGAACCGCCTCCATTGGGTGTCCGGCGGCCAGAGTCAGGGCCAAACACGCCCGACTCTCGGCGAGGTTTTCGCGCTCGCCGAGGCGCTCGCGGATGGCGCAGGCGGCCCGCAGGGACTCGGCAGCATCGGGGTTGACCTCACCCCCCAGCCCCCTCTCCGCGTGACGGAGAGGGGGAGTCGGATTATGCCAGTTTAGCAGGGCCAGGCCACGGTTGTGGTGGGCGTAGCCTTCGATGCGCGCCAGCCCGGCGGCCTGGCTGGCGCGCAGAGCCTCGGCGGCGTAGCTGAGGGCGGCGGCGCGGTCGCCGAGCAGGGCGTATGCCTGGGCCAAATTGCTGAGGGCGGCGGCGACACCGGCCTGCTGGCCGAGGGCGCGGAAATCGGTGAGGGCGGCGGCGAAGGAATCGATGGCCGCGACATAGTCACCAATGGCGAGGGCGACCTGGCCGAGGTTGAGGATCGTGGTGGCCTCGCCCCAGCGGTCGCTCAGCTCGCGGCTCAGGTCGAGAGCCTGCTGGTGGTGGTTGCGGGCGCTCTGGTAGTTACCCAGGCCCCAGCGGGCGCAGCCGAGTCCGTTGAGGGCACGGGCCTGGTTAAGCAGGTCGCCGGTGTGCTGGAAGAGATCGGCGGCGCGGGCATAGCCCGCGATGGCCCCCTGGTGATCGCCGACGGCCCAGGCGACCAGAGCCAGGTTATGGGCGGTCGTCGCCTCGCCACGTGGGTCGGCGGCAGCCTGGTAGCGGGCGCGGGCGGCGAGCAGGTGGGTCTGGGCGGTGCGGTAGTCGCCGCGCTGCTGGGCAAGCTGGGCGATCAGCTCAAGAGC
>CAIRFY010000338.1 GCA_903877945.1 uncultured Oscillochloris sp.
AGCTTTATAGTTTGCTGTGAACGTAGCGCCGCCTTCCAGGCGGTCAGGAGTACCACCGCAGGCTAGAAGCCCGCGCTACGAACGGTAAACCTGAAACCTGGCACATGAAACCTTGTCTAAGGCATGTTTCAATCTAGCTTGACAGTTCAGCGATGAAACGATGACGCGGTGAGGCGTTCCGTATCGCCTCATCGCCTCATCGCCTCATCGCAAGACTGTAAAGCTGAATGTACCCATTTTGAAACATGCCTAACGTAAATTTGTGAACCATGCTACAATGAAATGCCGTCCCTCTATTTTGAAGTAGCACGGAGCGAAAATACTATGGCACAGGTCGATCAGTCGGACACGTTCGCCGCGTTGGGCAAGCATCAGTACATTAACTTGGCCACCTACCGTAAGAGCGGTGAGGCGATACGAACCCCCGTCTGGTTCGCGCTGAGCGGTGGCAAGGTCTATGTGATGACCTCGAAGAACTCGGGGAAGGTGAAACGCATCCGCAACAACGGGCGCGTGCAGATCGGCCCATCTGACATGAGCGGGAACCCGCGTGGCGAGATGCTTGACGGTATGGCGCGTGTGCTTGGCCCAGGTGAGGAGGCGCTGGCGAAGGATGTGCTTGATCGGAAGTACGGCCTGATCAAGGCGGTCTTCGACTTCTTCATCACCCTCAGCGGCGGAGAGCGCGACTGGATTGAGGTTCTACCGGCGTAGGCAAGATTTCAATTGCCAGGTTTCAGCTTTACAGTGTGGCGATGAGGCGAGAATGCGACGAGGCGATGCTATCGCGTCCTCGCGTCCTCGCGTCTCCGCC
Source organism: uncultured Oscillochloris sp. (assembly GCA_903877945.1). Lineage (GTDB taxonomy): Bacteria > Chloroflexota > Chloroflexia > Chloroflexales > Chloroflexaceae > Oscillochloris. Next base: position 815 of record CAIRFY010000338.1, read on the forward strand.
ACACTGTAAAGCTGTTCTGAACCATGTCGTAGGCAAATTATAGAAAGCAGATGGGGCCGTTGCTGAGGTACACCTCGGCGATGGCCTCATCTGATGAGTAGCCGTTGGTGAAGAAGGCACGATGCAGCAGCCGACTCTGATTGCGATCATTGGCCCGACGGCGGTGGGCAAAACGGCGGTGGCGATCCGCATGGCCAGCCGCATGGGCGGCGAGATCATCTCGGCCGACTCGCGGCAGATGTACCGGCAGATGGACATCGGCACGGCCAAACCGACCCCGGACGAGCGCGCGGCGGCGGTACATCACCTGATCGACATTCGTAACCCGGACGAAGCGTTCTCGCTGGCGGACTATCAGGATCTAGCGCTGGCGTCAATCGCTTCTTGTGTCTCCAGGGGGCGGGTGCCGCTGCTGGTGGGAGGCACCGGCCAGTACCTCGCCGCCGTGCTGGAGGGCTGGCAGATCCCACGGGTGCCGCCGCAGCCAGAACTGCGCGCCGAGCTAGAGCGCGAGGCCGCCGAGTGCGGGAGCGGGGCGCTGCACGCCCGCCTGGCCGAGGTGGATCCGGTTGCGGCGGCGCAGATCGCGCCGAACAACCTGCGCCGGGTGATCCGTGCGCTGGAGGTATACGCGGTGAGCGGCGAGCCGATCTCGGCGCAGCAGACGCGGGTATCGCCGCCGTACCACATCCGCACGATCTGGCTGAGCCGCGAGCGTGAGGAGATCTACCGGCGCGCAGACCAGCGCGTAGACGCGATGGTGGCTGGAGGACTGGCCGATGAGGTGGCGGGCCTGCGTGTGCGCGGCTACGGCTGGGAGCTACCGGCGATGTCGAGCCTGGGCTACATCCAGTTGCGGCCCTACCTGGAGGGCGCGGCCAGCCTGGAGGCGTGCGTCGAGCGGCTGAAGTTCGACACCCACAGCTTCATCCGCCGCCAGGATGCATGGTTCCGTCGCCTGCCGAACCTTGAGGTGTGGACACCGGGGATGGGCGAGTGGCAGGATGGGTAGGGGCAGCTCGCAAGCCGCCCCCTCCGCCATTGTGCTGTCATCCCGCCCGACTGCTAGAGGAACCGCACGACACCGGTATCGAGATCGTAGATAGCGCCCGCGATCTTCACCTTGCTCTGCGTGATGAGGTCTGCAAGCACAGACGTAGCACTGAGGGTGGCGATGGTGCGTGTAACATTTATCTCTACCGCGTTGTCCAGCAGATCGCCGGGCTTGGCGCGAGCCTCCTCGACTGCGGGGGTGATCGCCTCTACCAGCATCGCGATATCGCCAGGAGCCTCGCCAGTCCCGCCGAGAATATCAATTGTGGCCTTGACCGCACCACAGCGCTCATGGCCGAGGACCAGGATCAGCGGAATCTTCAGTTCGGCGGCACCAAACTCAATGCTCCCGGTTACGGCGTGGTCAAGCGTATGACCAGCGGTGCGGATAACAAAGATATCGCCGAGTCCACGGTCGAAAATAAGTTCGGGCGGCACACGCGAATCGACACAGCCGAGGACAGTGGCAAAGGGCTGCTGCTTGGCAGCCACCGTTGTACGGCGGGCCGGGTTACTATTCGGGTGGCCCTCTTTGTCAGCCACAAAGCGCTGGTTGCCCTCACGCAGGCGGGCCAGGGCGTCGTCGGGGCTCGTGATGGCGGGTTCGACGGTGGGTTCAGGGGACGGGACAAGGGTGGCAGGAGCTGCTGCCGGTGTCGATGACCCGCAAGCGGCGATGCCGGCGCTTAGGACACTCAGCCCAGCAAGACGAAGGAGATCGCGACGGGGAAGACGTTGAGTAGGCATTGAGTAGGTTCCTCAAAGATCGCTGGTTACACACATCCGTATAGAACACCCAATTCCACGACTTCATATGGTCTGTGGATTAGAGCGCCGGCTGCTCGGCGTCATCGGGGGGTGAGGAGGCGAACGCCACCTCGTCATCGGACTCCAGGTGGCGCATATCGTTGATGCTCAGCGTATCCCAGCCGCCGGGGGCGCAGCCCAGGATGCTGATCGACGTATTGCCGATATGCGGGAAGCGCTTGAAGCCATCACCGTGAAAGCTCTCGGCGTGAGCCAGGAGCATGCGGATGCAGCCGCCGTGTGTCACCAGGGCGATTGTCTCACCGTCATGGTGGGCGATAATCGCCTCAAGAGCCTCGACGACCCGCTTGCGCAGGGCCGAGAGTGTCTCCCCACCGCCGCGAGGAATGTCCTGGCCCTGCTCAAGCAGCGTGGCCTCAATGGGGAATCGTTCGCGAATCTCAGTGTAGTGCAGGCCGCTCCACGTACCCAGATCGATCTCGCGGAGGGGCGGGTAGAGCTGGACGGGCACACGCACGGCGGCACCGAGATCCCAGGCGGTCTGATAGGCGCGGGTGAGGTCGCTACTATAGATGGCATCGAACTGGATCTGCTCAGACTGAATTCGCTGCGCGAGTCGGCGGGCCTGGCGCAGTCCAAGATCGTTTAGTGGCACATCGGCGTGGCCCTGCCAGCGCCCTGCCAGGTTCCAGTCCGTCTCGCCGTGGCGGATCAGGTAGATGGTGCTGGTCATCAATGATGCTCCTCGCGCACGTCTGTCATAGCGTATGCGGCGCTATCCGCCAGCATAATACCATAATCTGTGCTATTCGAACTTTCATCCTTACATCCCTCCCAGGGCTGTTGCAAAGTCGTGTGATCGCCGGGCAGCCCTCACCCCCCACCCCTCTCCCCGTGAGGGAGTGGGGGTGGGGGGTGAGGGCCGGAGGGTGACTTTGCAACAGCCCTTCATCTTTCAGAATGTTGACAAGCGGTTAAG
>CAIRFY010000339.1 GCA_903877945.1 uncultured Oscillochloris sp.
ATCGGGAACACAACAGAACAGGGTGTGCCAGCAAAGCTGGCACATTTCGGCATCACATAAGTAATGGTACCTACGCCAGATTCATCCGTGCGATCCACAGCTGCGGGTTGCGGATCTCCTCCATTGTCGGCAGGTGCTCAACACGCTCCCAAACCCGGGCGGCGAAGGCGATCCCGCGTGCGTCCACCACCGCATTGACAAACGCCTCGCCTTGCTGGTACTGGGCCAGCTTTAGATCCATGCCGGTAAGCTGGTTAAAAAGCTGCTCGACCGGGGTGCGCGTCTGCTGGCGCTCGGCGATGCGCCGCTCAATGTCGTCAAAGCTAGGCAGGAGTTGACGGCCCACAGCGTTCATCACGTGGTTGCCGTAGCCTTCAACGAGCGACATCAGGGACTGGAGCTTGTCGAAGATCACGCGCTGCTGGGGCGTCTGTACGGCCTCGATCCAGTGAGTACCCGTGCCGAGGCTCTGGACCACCCGCCCAGCCAGTTGGATGAGCCCACTGCCCAGGCTCTCTAACTGGCTAGTGAGCTGATCGAAGTACTGCTGGAGCAGGTCGTTGAAATGGGCGCGCACCCACGGGTACGCCTCAAACTCGAAGGCGTGAGTCGTCTCGTGCAAGGTGATCCAGAGCCGGTAGTCCTCATCGTTCAGGCCAAGGCTGGTCTGCACCCGGCTAATGTTAGCCTCAACGTAGTAAAGGGCACCCCGAGTCTCCGGGTCAGGCGAAAGCAGGCTAAGGTCGTACTGTCCAAGGACACGGCGAGCCAGAAAGCCGAGCAGCGCCCCAATCTGGGTGCCGAGTACCTTGCTGTTCAATCCACCGAACAACGCGGCCATCGCGTCGCCACTCCCACCGCTGCGCTCGTAGATCTCCTCGATGGGGCGGAAGAGTCGCTCGAAAGAGACGAAATTGGCCTCCAGCCACTCGCGCCGGTCGAACACATACACCCGGCTAATCGGCGCGGGCAACTGGACGCCCAGGTAGTCGGCGATCAGCGGCTCGCTCTGCTTGACCAGGCGCACATACTGCTCACGACGGAAGGCTCGGTCAGTGATCGGAGCCTGCTCCCACTGCGAGACACGCAGGGCCACGCGGCGGGCCTGCTCCCAATCGATCATGTGCGTGGGCGTCGTTACCACGCTGCGGGCGCGGGTCTCAATATAGTAGCGCGCTGCGGCCCCAGCCACGACCCCCAGCAGGAGGACGGTGCCGAAGCGGCGCATTTCGTTCTCGGGCTTTGCCACAGGTATATCCTTTCTCAGCGGTAGAAAAACCGTTAGGGGGAGTGTAACACGCTGCGGCGGGGCTTGTCTAGGCGAGTGGGGATCGTTTCCAGGGCATGAGCAAAGTCACCCTCCGGCCCTCACCCCCTGCCCCTCTCCCTGAGCGGGGAGCATATCGTTACCCACATCTCTACGGAAGTCGAGAGGCGTACCCAAAGCCCTGAGATGCCATACCGCAAAACTCGTCCCGTCACATCGAGCGCCCGGCCCGTAAACGGGCGGGCTAGGC
>CAIRFY010000340.1 GCA_903877945.1 uncultured Oscillochloris sp.
GAACAATGCACTTCTTGCCCTGATAGACTCCTCGGATGTCTACCCCGCGATCCCCGCGCCCACCCATTACCCGCGCCTGCTGCCATCCTAGCTCGATCAGCCGATCTTTTACCCAATGCTCAAATTCCGCACCCGATAGGTTCTGAACATTGCTAGACAGAACTGGCCCGTTCAGCGGCGTATGCGGCGTGTGATGGTGTGTGTGCGGCGCAAACTGGTTGAGCGGTAGGGGGTTGTAGGCCGGGGGCTGGACTGGCATCGGGTAAGGCTGGGTGTGGACGGAGAGTTGGGGTGACATTGGTCGCCGCCAGCGACGGAGGATTCGAACCGAGAAGAAGATCGCGAGAAGGAACTCAACGAGGCTTATGAATGGGATAAGCTTGCTCGTGATCCCTGGGCCTAGGGACATATTGAATACAACCATTGTGAACAACATCAACCCAATCCAGATAATGGGTGTCAGAATGATTCCGGTAATGATCATCTTCAGGTCTGACCAGGCAGTGGGCGCGGTAGGTGTCGTTGGCGCTGATACCGAGAGTTTGGCAGGTGGTGTAGGGTGAGGAGGCGATGAGCGCGAGAGGTTTGCGGTAGCTGTCGCATCCAGCCTAAGGCGTCGGCGTAGCCGGTTTAGCTCATCTATAGCGTCGGGGGGCAGATCGCCCTGTGAGAGGAGCGCGGTCAGATGGCGTTGAAAAAACGCGGTAGCGTCGGGTCGGGCGAACTGGCGAGCTTCATTCCAATCCAGACCAGCATTAATCGTGGCTTGGTACAGCCGATTCTGTCGTTCAGGAGGATATTGGCCGTCCTGGGTGAGAAGCAGAAAGCTTTGGCGAAACCGCTCTAGCTTGTCCTTGTGGATCTTCTGCTGATTGTGCAGGAAGGACATACGGCTCTCCTTGGTGTGGGTAGGAATGAGATGCCGGGGACAAGAAACCTACGATGTGCCTTTAGCTTCTTCGAGTAGACGCTCCCCATAACCTAGCCACTTCTGGTAGCGGGCGGGGTCTTGGGCGAGATCCTGGGCCAAGCTGGCCGCTTCTCCCGCAAGGGCTGCTTGGCGTACTCGCCCTCGCTTCAGCCACTCCTCTGCGAGACGCCGCCCATCCTCTGGGGTGGTATTGGGGTTGACCATAAGCTCGGCAAGCTGATCAGGACTGCCCTGAAGGGTATGTACGATCCGCAGCAGCAAAGAACCACGTGTGTCGGTTTGGCCCTTCTCAATGCGCTCTATGAGCGAGTGATCTGTACCAATTTTTTGTCCAAGAGCATTACGGCTCATCCTCTGAGCCTCTCTTAGAACCCGAATGTATTCACCTGTAGCATCAATACTCACTGAACCATTTTAACCGCAAAACTGCGGTTGACATTCGTTTATTCTTGCGGTAATATCTGTGAAGATTTGCGGTAATCCTGCGGAGGATTTAGAACTATGAGGCCACAGGCATTTCGTGCGGCTCTTGCCCAACACCCTGACGCTGTAAACGAGCTGTCAGATGATACGCTGCTGCGCTACACTCGCGGCAACTTTCCGAAGGCGGTGCAATGGCTTCTTCGCTACCCGGCGCTGATGCGGGCGCTGGCAGATGATGCAGATCAGCATGTTCAGGAGCAGGGACAGGAGAAAGGGCAGGTGGCGGTATGACAGAACTTGTGCAGCGGCCCGTCAGCTTCTATGGGGACGACCTCGTAGTGGTCAAGCAGGGAGAGATGGACTACACGCCGGTCAAGCCGGTGTGCGACATCTTGGGAATCGACTGGGAATCGCAGCGTGAGCGTATCCAGAAAGATGATGTGTTAGCCGAAGCCGCGCAAACCATCACCCTCTACTTACCGGGTGATGCTCGACCTTATCCTCGGCTCTGCCTGCCCCTCGACTACCTACATGGCTGGCTGTTTGGGGTAAACGGGAACCTCATCCGCCCAGAGCTACGTGAGCGGCTCATCCTCTACAAGCGCGAGTGCTACCGGGTGCTGAGCAGGGCATTCGGGGGCGAGGTTGTGTCATCAACCCAACTGGCAGCCCTAGAGTCGCGGGTAGCAGCGCTAGAGGCAAAGGGGGCGCAACGACCGGCGCTATCCAGTCCGGTACCCTTTGAGGATGGGCGGCGCATTCGTCGGCGTGATGCGATGGGGCAACTGGTGATACGTCGGATCACCGAACACATCACCGAGGAGATCGTGCTGTGCAATGTGCCAAAACGACCGATCATCGCTGCGGTTCGGGCGGCACTGCGCCAAGCCGATCAACCGCTACGCCCTCTGGAGATCACCGCACTGCTCCAGGCCGCCGGTCTTGCCGTAGTCCCCATACAGGTTAGTAGCACCCTCTGGCACATGGAGAAGAAGACCGGCGAAGTTATCCGTGATGCCGAGGGGCGGTACGTCCTGGCCGGAAAGATGTAAGTACATACGCAGCGGGGGCGCGCTGATATAAGCAGCGCACCCCCTGGACACACGAAAGGAACTCACGATGTCCAGCCCTGATTCTACCACGAAGCGCAGCGCACTGACCCGCACCCTGCCCCGCCGTCGCATCACCGTCACCCTAGATCTCACCCCGGAGGAATACGAGGATCTGGTGACCGCCGTACTCCAGAAGCGGCAGGAGCGGCATGACCGGCTGCCCGTGGACTCGCCCTGGCGCAATACGGTAATCACACGTACCGACCCCTCGGCCCGCTTCGCCGTGGAATACGATGTGCGGCTTGAGCTGGCGCTAACCATCCTGAAGTTCATCGGGCACGAGGGCCGACCCACACTCGCGGCGCAGTATCAGCACCTCAACGCCGAAGAGATGTCCGAGATAGCGCATATCAACCCGGAAAAATCGGTGAGTGCCGCGTGATGGAGTCTGTTATGGATGTTCGTGATGGATGTGCCGGGTTCATCGAGTCCCGACGAATCGTCAATCTGCGACCCAACACGCTGCGTGTTCACCAGATGTGGTTTGACCTCTGGCTGAACTGGCGAGACGGGCGGGGGGCGTCTCTGACATCTGTAGATGTGTCAGAGCTACGCGGATTCATGGCCTATCTGCGGGATGAGTACCAGGCACACAAGCGCAACTCTCGGCTAGAGTGGGCTGATTCAGGGCGGCTCGGCGCTCATTCGCTGCGCTCGGCATGGAGGTCGCTGCGTGCGCTGTGGACATGGCTAGCTGATGAGGGTGAGTTGAGCGATCTTCAACGAGGCTTCTTTCCGAAGCGCATCCCGTGTCCGAAGGTAGAGGAGTTACCACGGCCTGTCTACACTCAGGCTATGTTTGATGCGCTGCTCGAAGCGTCGAAGGCCGATCCTCCGGCCATGGCCGCTCGGCATGTCGCTATGCTGACGTTGTTGGCCCAAAGCGGGATGCGGGCATCTGAGATCTGCGGGATGCGCCTAGCGCGGCTGGCGGCTGATCACGATGCCGCCCAGGTGCGCCGGAAGGGAGGCACCTGGTCATGGGTGACGTGGGGCGAGGAGGGAACGGCCACGCTCAACAGGTGGCTAGAGCTGCGGCCCGAGACGGAGCATGACTACGTGTTCGTCTCGTTACATCCGCACCATGCACCGATGACCTACAACGCGCTGCGCCTGTCGGTCGAGCGGTTAGCGGAGCGGGCCGGGGTCGAGTTGCCCGCAGGAGCCAGTATTCACGCACTGCGGCATTGGTTCGCCCATCAGATGCTCGATGCCGGGGTTGACGGCCTGCACCTTCAGCAGATGCTGGCACACACCGATATTCGCACCACGATGCGCTATGTGCGTGAGCATCCTGATCACTTACGGGAGATTCAGCAGAACGCGATTCGCCGCTGGAAGAAGCCGAAGGGCTAAATTCCGGCCCAGTTCGTAAACAGCAGGTCGAGAGTTCGAGCCTCTCCATTGGCTCCATTCGTTACAGCAGTACAACGCGGAGGGCCGGGGTTATCCTTAGTGATAGCCTCGGCCCTCGGGCTATCTGCGACTCTATCTGGGACTCTATGCGGCGATAGCCATCAATGAGTCACGGAAGATCTATGCGAAACATATTGTTAGGCATGTTTTAAATCGGTCATTCCCGCGTGACAGTCTTGCGATGAGGCGATGAGGCGATGAGGCGATACGGAACGCCTCACCGCGTCATCGTTTCATCGCTGAACTGTCACGCTGGATTGAACCATCCCTTAGGCATGTTTCAGAATGGGTACATTCAGCTTTACAGTCTTGCGATGAGGCGATGAGGCGATACGGAACGCCTCACCGCGTCATCGTTTCATCGCTGAGTCGACCTGGTCGTTCTCAGCCACAGGCGCAGCAACGCCCTGTCCCGCCGCCCGCTCCAGGTTTAGCGCCAGCAACCGGGCCAGGATCTCGTCGTCGCTCAGGGTGTCGGGCCAGCCGTAGGCCGCGAACACCGCCGCGTCGAGCGTGCGATGGGCCACACTCAGCCAGTCGGGCCGCTGGTTGTAGAGGTTGGTCAGGGTGCGCTTTTTGAGATCAGCCTCGCTCAACCCTGGCTCGTTCAGCCACGTATCGCGGAGCCGTACCAGTTCGCGGGTGGCGTCGGCGATGGCTTTCACCCGAGGGTCGGCATCCTCAGTCGGCTCCGTGCCGGGAGGCCAGGGGAAGGGGTAGGTTTCGAAGGTGGTTGAGGGGGTGTAACGAGAACCACTCTCCGCATCTCGTAGTTGCGTCCCCATCACACGCGACCACGTGCAGTGTGCTTTGGCGTGCAAAACTCCAAAAAAATAATCATCGTCACGCGCAACTACGATAACCTGCGTATCTGGTAGTATGTGTGCGTCAATCCAGACAAAAAGACGATGCTTTGCCACCTGTGGTGTTCCAATATACCGACGAAAACCGTGTAGTCGTTCCCGCATACGCGGACGCGGCTCGCCAAGCAGCCACCATCGGTCTCGATAGGATTTGCGATGATTTTCAAGGCGCACCGGGTACACAACTCGGCGAACAAATGCGTAAGGAAGTTCATACAAACGTGCATCGTCTTCGGATGCTATCGTACCGAAATCAATAATCCAGTCGCCTGATGGTCGCCGTGTAATATCCTGTCCGTTGTATCGCAGCCGTAGTACATCGCTGTTCGCCCGCCGACTTAGATTTAGCGCACGAAGCATCTCCACAGCTTCATCAGCTGATAGTTCAAATGGCCCGTGTTTCGCCACACCATTGAAGGCATAATCTGTATTCTCAGAAAGAGTACGTGCTGTGTTCGTAGCCACTACGCCCGTAAGGTTTGCGTGGATAGCCGACACCGGAAGTCCATCAAGAAATCGATCCATCTGGTTGCCATTATCAAAGCAAACTAAAGAAACGTGGACATTCGCGCCATCAAGTATCCAGTTTTTGTCACTCCACGCCAGAAAAATATCACCGCTGGTCTTTATGCGATCAAGCACCTTACGGCTTGCGCCTCCGCGAATGCCCTGTGTGCCAATAAGTCCAGCACGTGCCACTGTGCCAATTTCAATGAACGCACGGCTACGTTCGATCCAGTAACAAACTAAGTCGGCTTGCCCAGGAACTCTGTCTGCGTACAGCGCACGCAATGTATTGACATACTCATCACCCAACTCACGCCGCATTTTCTTGTCGCCCAAAAACGGCGGGTTGCCCAAAATCACATCCACCGCTGGCCACTCCGGCTCAACCGGCTGCCCGTCCGCGTCGAAGGCGAGGATCGCGTCCTTGCACTCAATCGAGTGGAGTGTCTGCAAGATCGGCTCCATTGGCTGTCCCTCCAGCCAGCCGTTCAGGCGCAACCATTGGAGATGACCGATCCACACCACCACCTGGGCCAACTCGGCGGCAAAGGGGTTCTTCTCGATGCCGTGGAGTTGTAAGGGCGTCACGCCTAGCTCGGGCTGGGTCAGACCAAGGCC
>CAIRFY010000341.1 GCA_903877945.1 uncultured Oscillochloris sp.
AACTTCAGAGCAGCGACGTTGATCAGGACAAGTACGCGCAACACGGTGCCCAGCGAGCCGACAAATGGTGAAAGGTCGGCGCACACGGCGGCGCGGAATGGCCCTGGGAGTCGCGGGGGGGAACGGAATGCAAAATGCAAAATGCAAAATGCAAGATGTGAAATGCAGAATGTGAAATGCAAAAACACTGTCGAGCCACTTTTGCATTTTGAATTTTGAATTTTGCATTGACCCAGTAGCCTCCGCCGGAGACGCCACCGTTATCAGGGCGATGGGTATGGAGCGGCGTTGCCGACAGTACCCGCAGAGTGCGCCGCCCCCGTGAGGGTCGGCGAACGAGAGTGGCACCACGAGTTTTCTCGCCTCTCGGCCCTATCGGGTCGGGGGGTTTTTTGTTGTTTGGCCGCATATCGCCGTGAAGGAGAAATCAACGATGTCTACTGTCAAGTACGTGCTCAGCGAAGACCGCATGCCTACTCACTGGTACAATATCGCCGCCGACCTGCCGACGCCCTTGGCCCCGCCGCTGCACCCTGGCACCGGCCAGCCCCTTGGATTGGGGGATCTTACGCCGCTCTTTCCGATAGCCCTGATCATGCAGGAGATCAGCACCGAGCGCACCATCGACATCCCCGAGGAGGTGCAGCAGATCTACCGGCAGTGGCGGCCATCCCCGCTTCACCGCGCCCGGCGGCTGGAGGCGGCCCTCGATACCCCGGCCAAGATCTACTACAAGAACGAGGGCGTCAGCCCGGCCGGTAGCCACAAGCCAAATACCGCCGTGGCCCAGGCGTACTACAACAAGCGCGAGGGCGTGAAGCGCCTGGTCACCGAGACCGGGGCCGGTCAGTGGGGTTCGTCCCTGGCTTTCGCCGGTGCCCTCTTCGGCCTTGAGGTCAAGGTCTACATGGTAAAGGTGAGCTACCACCAGAAGCCCTACCGCCGGGCGCTGATGGAGGTCTACGGCGCGAGCGTGGTGGCTAGCCCCAGCAACGAGACGGCCAGCGGTCGGGCGATCCTGGCCGCGCACCCGGACAGCACCGGCAGTCTAGGTATCGCGATCAGCGAGGCGGTGGAGATGGCCGCCCAGCGCGAGGATACCAAGTACGCCCTGGGTAGCGTACTCAACCACGTCATGCTGCACCAGACGGTGATCGGCCAGGAGGCCATGGCCCAGATGGAGATGGCCGGCGATTACCCGGACGTGATCATCGCCTGCACCGGCGGCGGCTCGAATTTCGCCGGGCTCACCTTCCCCTTTATCGGCGCGAAGCTGCGTGGGGAGCGCGATGTGCGCGTGCTGGCAGTCGAGCCCGCCGCATGTCCCACGCTCACCAAGGGCACGTTCGCCTACGATTTCGGCGACACCGCACACCTCGCGCCGATCACCAAGATGCACACCCTGGGCAGCACCTTCATGCCCTCGGGCATCCACGCCGGTGGCCTGCGCTACCACGGCATGGGGCCGCTGGTCAGCCACCTGCTCGACCTGGGCAAGATCGAGGCAATCGCCGTCCAGCAGCTTGAGACCTTCGCCGCTGGGCTGCAGTTCGCCCGCACTGAGGGCATCCTGCCCGCCCCCGAGTCGAACCACGCCGTAGCCGGGGCTATCCGCGAAGCGTTGCGCTGCAAGGAGGAGGGCAAGAGCGAGACGATCCTGTTCAACCTCAGTGGCCACGGCCACTTCGACTTACAGGCGTATATGGACTACCAGGCTGGTATTCTCAAGGACTTTGAGTATTCCGACGAGGACGTGGCAACGGCCCTGGCGGGCCTGCCTACCGTGGGATAGTCCCGATACCTATTCACATAACGAATCTGCCGCCGGTCAGCCCTCACCCCCCAGCCCCCTCTCCCAGAGTGGGAGAGGGGGAGTCGAACGCATCCTAATGCAGAATCTCCCCTCTCCCCCGGTGGGAGAGGGGCAGGGGGTGAGGGGGTATTTTAGAATGATACTTGTACCTGAACAATTGGCCCTGTGGCCTGAACGATCACATACTGGCTTAGCCCGATCTGCTCAACCTGCGGGGCGACGGGCTGGCCGTTGAGGCTGACGCGGGATACCTGGCGGGCGGCGGCGGGCAGCAGGATGCGCAGGCGCAGGCTGTCGCCGCTGCCGGTGGCCTCTAGCGTGATCATCTGCGGGCCGCCCTTTCTGTCCGCCGGGGCGTAGCTCCAGCGGTAGGCCGCGTAGCCGCCGGTGGCTGCGTAGCGGGCCACGGCGTAGGCGCTGTTCACCGGGTCACGCGGCGAGGCCGACCAGCGCGGGCTGATTGTCGCGTCGCTGAAGTTGACTCCGCCATCTTCGATCCCGGCCGCGCCCTCGATCAGTGCGCCGAACATGGCGCTGGAGCCCCAGCCGTCCGTGGGCAGGTACTCGTTGACCGGGGCGATCCCGCCGGTGGGGTAGTACCAGAGGTAGCTGGCGCTGGTGCGGCTCAGCAGGTCGGCGTAGCGCTCAAGGATGTCGAATCCGTAGTCCTCGTAGCCGTAGCGGAAGGCTCCGCGAGCCAGTTCACCACCCACCAGCGGCATGACCCCGCCGTTGACGTACTCGCCGGGCCGCTCGCCCAGCCGCCCGTTCAACCCGAAGGCCCCTGGCGGGAAGGGCGGATCAATGCTCCACCACTCGGCAAAGGCGACCCGGCCCTTGGCCTGGAGCCGACGCAGGTACTCGCCCACAATTGCCCGGCCCTGCTCCGTGGTCAGCACGCCCCGGTTGAGGGCCAGGGCGTTGGAGAGGCTCAGTTGCGTGGCCTCATCAACGCCAGGAACCGTGAATGGCACCAGCTTAACGTGGTGGGTGTAGAAGGTGCCATTCCAGCTCAGGGCGTTCAGCCGCCGCAT
>CAIRFY010000342.1 GCA_903877945.1 uncultured Oscillochloris sp.
CAGGTCAGACTCCATATCCATACCCAGTTCCAGCGTCTCACGTGGGTAGCCAGTCTTCTCGCTGACCACCGTCAACAATCCCTCGGTGAGCTTCGCCAGTTGGGCCGGGTCGCCCTCACGGGGAGTCCGACTCCCCTCTCCCCGTGAGGGCGCGGGGCTGGGGGTGAGGGGCGCAGGCAGGAACGGACTCCCCTCGCCCCGTGAGGGCGCGGGGCTGGGGGTGAGGGTCGCAGGCATCGCCATCCCCTGCGCAACCTGCTGCTGGATGATCTGGAGCAGCCCGGCGGCGTAGTCGCCCTGCTGGGCGAGGAACTGCTGGTGGATACGCAGGGTCTCGGCCTGGATCTGGTGCATGGCCGCCAGGCCACCCTCGTGGTTCGCCGCCGCCGACTGCGGCAGTTGGAGCAGCAGACTCACATACTCGTGCTGGTAGCTGAGGAATTGCTGGTGAACCTGCAAAATCTCGCGCTGGTGCGCCTGGAGTTGGGCCATCAGTTCGGCCGGCGTCGTCGGGGCGGGCGCGGGAGCCTGCACGACTGACGTATACGCCGACGGTGTGGCGGGGTGATCCGCATGTATGCTACCGTTGCGCCGCTCCTGGATCGGCAGCGCCTCGCTTTCGGGGAGTATCGTCATGATCCGGCTTTCCTCATTGATGATGGACTCACTCATCTTGGGCGCACTCGCGATTGCTTCCGCATAGTCGGCCCGCGTCTTCTCACTGACATAGTTGCTACCGTTCAGTTTCACGATCAGTCCGCGCCGCTTACGTGCGGGGGCTGGGGCCGCCTCACGCTGGTAGGGGTCAATCCCGCGCATCGGCACACCCGCAACGCGCAGTTGCACCACCGCCTCGCGTAGCTGACGGTCGCTGTTACCCTGGCGACTGGGGTTCAGGGCCACGGCGATATGTGGCCGGTCGCCCAGGATGCGTGACACGAGGTTGGTCAGCACGCTGCGCGGGCCGATCTCAACAAAGATTGCACCACCGGCGGCGTAGATCTGCTCGATCTGATCGAAGAAGCGCACCGGCTGGAGTAACTGGTCGGCCAACAGCGCCTGCATGGCCCGTGGGTCAGCCGGGTAGGGCTGGGCGGTGGCGTTGGCATAGACCGGCACGCGGGTCGGGCTGAAGACGCAAGCGTGGATCGCTCGGCTGAACGGCACCTGGGCATGGCCTACCAGCGGAGTGTGGAAGGCCGCCGAAACCGGCAGCGGGGTGGCGCTGTGGCCTGCGGACTCCAGCACATGGCGCACTCGGCTGATCGCCGCCGTCGATCCGGCTAAGACCACCTGGTCGTGCGCGTTCAGGTTCGCCACCGTGATCCCCGGCACCTGTCCGGCGATCATCTGCACGGTAGCGAGTTCGGCAGAGACAGCCAGCATCGCCCCGGCGTCGAACGTCGGGTCAGCCGGGGGAGCCATCGCCCGCCCACGGGCGTGGGCCAGAGCCAGGAAGTCGTCATCGTCAAGTGCGCCTGCGGCCCAGAGGGCGGTCAGTTCGCCAAAGCTATGCCCGGCCACCATGTCGGGCCGGAACCCAGCATCGCGCAGCAGGCCGAACATCCCGGCGCTCAGGACGCCGATGGCTGGCTGGGCGTATTCGGTGCGCTGAAGGCGCTCGATCTGGAATGCCTGTTCAGCGGGTGTGAAGACCGGCGGCGGGAAGAGGACATCGGAGAGCGGCGTGTCCGCGCCGTGAACATCGGCCCGCCCAAGCAGTTCGCGCAGCGGCGGAAAGTTCAGCGCCAACTCGCGGCCCATCTCCAGATACTGCGAACCCTGGCCGGGAAAGAGCGCCACCACCCGTCCGGCGGTGTTGATCCCCTGCCGCTGGTAAAAAACCCCCTTCGGGTGCTGGAGACGTTCGGCGGCGGGCTGGGCGCTGAGCATCGCGACGGCACGCAGCAGTTGCTCGCGGGCATCGACTGGGCCATCGGCCACAAAACCAAGCCGGGCCAGATCCGCTGGCAGATCCATCGTCCGGGTCGCCTCGGCCAGTTCGGTGAACACCTGATCCGCCTGCGGGCCAGCCAGCGTCTCGACCAGTTCGGCGCAGCGCTCGCGCAGGGCAGCGGGCGTGGATGCTGCCAGAATCAGCTCCTGGGCGGTCTGATGGATGCGGTAGGGCTGGTGGTGATCACCGGCATACTCCTCAAGCACAACATGGAAGTTGGTGCCGCCAAACCCAAAGGCGCTGACAGCGGCGCGGCGCGGTGGTGCGCCTGCGGCGCGCAGCCAGGGCCGTGGGCGGGTGTTCACATACAGCGGCGAACCCTCCAGGCCAAACTTCGGGTTGGGCGTGCCCACATTGATCGTCGGCGGCAGCACCCGGTGGTGCAGGGCCAGGGCCGCCTTGATCAGCCCGGCTGCTCCGGCCGCCGCCTTGGTGTGACCAATCTGCGACTTCACACTGCCCAGGGCGATATGCGCCTGACGCGGGTTGCCCTCACCGAACACGTCGCGCAGCGTCTGCACCTCGCACAGGTCGCCCGCCACCGTGCCCGTGCCGTGGGCCTCGATCAGGCCGATGCTTGCCGCCGGTACCCCGGCGCTGGCGTAGGCTCGGCGCAGCGCACGGGCCTGGCCCTCGGAGCGCGGCGCGTAAATGCTCTTGTAGCGCCCGTCGCTCGACGAGCCAATGCCCCGGATCACCGCGTAAACCCGGTCGCCGTCGCGTTCGGCGTCGGCCAGGCGCTTGAGCACCAGCATGCCCAGCCCCTCGCCCACCATCATCCCGTCCGAAGTGGCGTCGAACGGTCGCGGCGAATCCTGACGCGAGAAGGCCGGCGTCTTACTGAAGCACATGTACATAAAGGGCGAGTTATCGGTATCCACCCCGCCAGTCAGCATCATGTCGCAGCGATGCTCGGTCAGTTCGCTCAGAGCCATCTGGAGCGCGCTGAGCGACGACGCACAGGCGGCGTCGGTTACACAATTGATCCCGCCCAGGTCGAAGCGATTGGCGATCCGCCCCGAGATCACATTGCCGAGCATACCCGGAAACGAGTTTTCTTCCCAGCGGATGTAGGCCAGCTTGATCGTGGCGATTGCCTGGGCAATGCGTTCCTCGCTCAGCCCGCAACTGCGCATGGCCTGCTCCCACACCGGGTACTGGAGGCGCGAGATCAGCGGTGTCATCAGCTTCTGCCCGCCGCAAACCCCCAGCACCACGCCGGTGCGCTCGAAATCGTGGCCGCGCTCGCTGCCATAGCCCGCATCCTCAAACGCCTGGCGTGCGGCCACCAGGGCCAGCAACTGCGAGACATCCGTGACCTCCAGGATATTCGGCGGCAGCCCAAACTCCAGCGGGTCAAAGTCAATATCGGGCAAAAACCCGCCGCGCTTGCAGTACGTCTTATCCGGCGCGCTCGGGTCAGGGTCGTAGTAGTCGGCACTATTCCAGCGCGAGGCGGGGACGTCCGTAATGCTATTACGCTCGCGGACGATATTATCCCAGTAGGCCGCAAGATGATGGGCCTGGGCGAAGAAAGAAGCCATGCCGATGATCGCGACTGGCTCCATAACCGTGGTGTGATTGGGGCTAGACTGCATACGCTATCCTCAAAGAGCCGAAAGGGCGGGTGCCAGCCCCCTGACGGCGTCCGGGCTACCAGGGGCTTCAGCCCCCGGCAGCGGCATTGGACAACATGACGCAACTCTAGGCGTCCGCTGCGTTTGTGTCATAATGTCGTGGGCGTGGGGCATCATGTTTGGCCCATTATACGCGCTCCTGACAGATTGGGCGTGAGCGGGACGAGAAGGTCGCTGATTGGATGTTTCGCGCAGCATGACCGGGCGACAGACGCGCTGTTGCCACTATTCCCCTATAGGGGTGAGGAATCCCCCCCCAGTTGGTGATTTTCATCACAACGCAAAGTATGTATTATAATGGGGAAGCATCAAACATGTTCCTGTGCGGTCTTGAAGGAGCTATGGCTATAGACCGTAGCAGCGATCCCGAACGTGTCCTCAGCGACGGAATACTCAAGAACCAAGAGTATGCTCACGGAGGACGCGACGCACGACGGAAGAACGGCTTGTCAGTGCCAAACTGACCGTCTCGGTCGTGGCTACGGCGAGACGTACACTCGGCCTGTGGACTAACGGTAAGTCCATCCTCTGGATGGCGTGTTGGGATGAAGCAGGAATTTCTAGCGCGTACCTAGTGGGTACGTAGAAAGTAGCAGAATACAGGTATGGCCGGATCGAACGACGGCGCGCCGAAGAGCCGATGGTCCTCGGGCGTAGCCCCCTATGTTGAGATGGGCTATTGGGACGCCGATTACCAGCCCAAGGACACCGACATCCTGTGCGCGTTCCGCCTTGTGCCGCAGGAGGGGGTTGACCCGATTGAAGCTGCCGCCGCCGTCGCCGGCGAGAGCAGCACCGCCACATGGACGGTGGTGTGGACGGATCGGCTCACCGCTCACGAGCACTTCCAGGCTAAGGCGTACCGGGTAGACCGGGTGCCCGGCACGGATCAGTATATTGCCTACATCGCCTACGACATCGACCTGTTTGAGGAGGGCTCGATTGCCAACCTCACGTCGAGCATCATTGGCAACGTGTTTGGCTTCAAGGCACTCAAGAGCCTGCGCCTTGAGGACATGCGGATCCCGCCGATTTACACGAAGACCTTCCTTGGGCCGCCCCACGGCATCGTGATGGAGCGCGAGTTCCTGAACAAGTTCGGTCGCCCGCTGATTGGTGCCACCACCAAGCCCAAGCTCGGCCTAAGCGCCCGCAACTACGGTCGCGTGGTCTATGAGGCGCTACGCGGTGGTCTGGACTTCGTAAAGGACGACGAGAACATTAACTCGCAGCCCTTTATGCGCTGGCGCGACCGCTTCCTCTTCTGTATGGAGGCCGTCAACAAGGCGGCGGCGGTCACCGGTGAGGTGAAGGGCCATTACCTCAACATCACCGCTGGTACGATGGAGCAGATGTACGAGCGCGCTGAGTTCGCCAAGGAACTGGGTAGCGTGATCGTGATGGTTGACCTAACTGTCGGCTATACGGCCATCCAGAGCATCGCTAACTGGTGCCGCAAGAATAGCGTCATCCTGCACATGCACCGCGCCGGCCACAGCACCTACACCCGCCAGAAGACCCACGGCATCAGCTTCCGCGTGATCAGCAAGTGGATGCGCCTCTCCGGCGTTGACCACATTCACGCCGGTACGGTCGTCGGTAAGCTAGAGGGCGACCCGAACAGCGTCCAGGGCTTCTACGCCACCCTGCGCGAAAGCAAGGTCGCAATCAACCCGGTTCAGGGTCTCTACTTTGAGCAGGACTGGGGTTCGATGCCGGGCGTGTTCCCGGTGGCCTCGGGCGGCATCCACGCCGGCCAGATCCACCAACTGCTGCACCTGCTGGGCGAGGATGTCGTGATGCAGTTCGGCGGTGGCACGATTGGCCACCCGGACGGTATCGCCGAGGGTGCCTCCGCAAACCGTGTTGCCATCGAGGCGATGATCCAGGCCCGCAACGAGGGCCGCGACTACCTGAACGAGGGGCCGGAGATCCTGGAGCGCGCTGCCAAGTGGTCGCCGTCGCTCGCCAAGGCCCTTGAGATCTGGAAGGACATCACCTTCGATTACGCGAGCACGGATACGCCGGACGCGGTGGTCACGCCGAGCTAAATGCTAAATGCAAAATGCAAAGTGCAAAAAGTGGTGAACCAACTTTTGCACGCTGCATTTTGCACCATTCAACCAAGCTGTGGCGGCGTCCCTTCATACGTATGCAAGGTGCAATCACAAGCTGACCTTTTGCATTTTGCATTTTGAATTTTGCATTGGAGCGAAGCGACATGCGCATCACCCAGGGCACCTTCTCGTACCTGCCGGACTTCACCGACGAGCAGATTCAGGCGCAGATCCAGTACTGCCTGAACAACAACTGGCCGATTGCCATCGAGTATACCGACGACCCACACCCGCGCAATGTCTACTGGGACATGTACGGGCTGCCGATGTTCGACATCAAAGATGCCGTGGCGATCATGCAGACCCTGTCTGAGTGCAAGGCCACCTTCCCGCAGCACTACATCCGCATCTCCGGCTACGACCGCTCGCTCGGTCGGGCAACCACCGCGCTCCAGTTTCTTGTCCAGCGCCCTGATGACGAGCCCGGCTTCTACCTGGATCGCCAGGAAGTGAGCGACCGCCAGGTGCGTTACACGATCCGCTCACACTCCGTCACCCGCCCACGGGGCTAAGGCCACACTATGACAGATACCCCAACGACCCAGGGCGATCAGATCGACCTGGATCAAGTGTGGCAGAGTTCAGACATCCAGGCCCTGCTCGATAAGCTCAATGAGGAGCTTATCGGGCTGGTGCCGGTGAAGACTCGCATCCGCGAGATCGCGGCGATGCTGTTGGTGGCTCGCTTGCGTGAGCAGCATCAGATGTCTACGGATCGCCCGACGTTGCACATGAGCTTCACCGGACGCCCCGGCACCGGCAAGACCACCGTGGCTATGCGTATGGCGAAGATTCTGCATTCGCTCGGCTATGTGCGCAAGGGCCATCTGGTGGTCGCGTCGCGGGACGACTTGGTGGGTCAGTATGTGGGCCACACTGCGCCAAAGACCAAGGAAATTCTCAAGAAGGCTATCGGTGGAGTTCTCTTCATTGATGAGGCGTACTACCTCTACCGGCCTGAGAACGAGCGCGATTACGGGCAGGAAGCAATCGAGATGCTCCTGACGGCCATGGAGAATCAACGCGACGACTTCGTTGTCATCCTGGCTGGCTACAAAGAGCGGATGGACACCTTCTTCCAGTCCAACCCCGGCTTTCACTCACGGATCGCCCATCACGTCCACTTCCCGGATTACAGCCTCGACGAGTTGGTACAGATCGCTGAGTTGATGGTGCGACAGCAGATGTACGCCTTCGACGATGACTCGCGGACGGCTTTCCGTGAATACCTAGAGCAACGCGTGCAGCAGCCGCACTTCGCGAATGCCCGCAGCGTGCGCAATGCGCTGGATCGGATCAAGCTGCGCCAGGCGAACCGGCTCATCCGTGCCGGGGGCAGCATTGTTACCAGCGACCTGGCCCGTATCGACGTCGAGGATGTGCGAGCCAGCCGGGTCTTTCGTGGCGGTGCTGCCGCAGAAACATCCGCCTGATCAACTTCTGGCGCGTAGCGCCAGCGGCCCTCATGATGCTTTGGGTGTTTGGCACGGACGCCACGTACCTGAAGCATCATCGCCATGCCGCTCTGCAAGAAGGCCGTGTAACATCCTCTTCGCAGTGGCGAATCCTCCGAAAAACCCACCAACCGCGCAGGTTTAGTAGAGAAAGCGATCAAGCGTATGCGCAAGCGACCGATTATCCTGGGGATTGTGGGCGATAGTGCCGCCGGGAAGACGACGATCACCTCTGGGTTGGTGAAACTCCTCGGTGCCGACCGCGTGACTCACGTCTGTACCGATGACTACCACAAGTATGACCGGCGCGAGCGCGCCGTGAACGGTATCACTGCCCTGCACCCAGACTGCAACTATCTGGATGTGATGGAGTTGCATCTGGAGCGGCTGCATTACGGCCAGCCCATCCTCAAGCCGGTGTACGACCACGACACGGGTTCTCTCGTGCGTCCCGAGTATGTCCAGCCTAAGGAGTTTGTGATCGTCGAGGGTCTGCTGGGCTTCTCCACGCCGATCATGCGCCAGTTCTACGATGTGAAGGTCTACCTCAATCCGCCCGAGGATCTGCGCAGGGTTTGGAAGGTTAAGCGCGATGTGACCAAGCGCGGCTACAAGCCTGAGCAGGTGCTGGCCGAGATGGAGAAGCGTGAACCTGACTCCGCAGCCTTCATCCGACCCCAGCGCGATCTAGCTGACATCGTGGTGCAGTTCTACCCCCCGCCCGAGGTGCCGGTTGAAGAGGCTGGGCCAACCTTGAACGCACGGCTCACTCTGCGCCCAACGATCCCACACCCCGACCTGACCTATCTCTGCGAGGACGATGGGCAAAGCCCTGGCGTGCGGCTGGAGCTTGGCCGTGACGGCGGGCGGCCCGTAGACATCCTAGAGATCGATGGTACGGTTTCGCCGGATCACGCCGGTCGGCTTGAACATGCGATTTGGCAGCATCTGCCCGACCTGGCACCCCTGCGCGGCGACCAGTTCGGCGACTACAGCGACCGCAGCGAGACGCGCCACAGCGACCCGCTGGCGATCACGCAGTTGCTGCTCACGTATCACTTGCTGCGCCAGTATAGCGGTGTGGCGAATCTTCCCTTTGCTCGTCCCGTAGCCGCTCTGAGCCGCATGGCTGTGCCTACTGAGTAAGCGGGTTGTTATGATGGGGTATAGCAGAAGGGGGTACCGCACGCGGTATCCCCTTCTGCTATACCCCATCTGCTGTACCCCCCTACACGATGCATCCCTGTTTCATGACCGTCCCCACCAGATTCCCGCCAAATTCGTAGGCCAGGTGGCGGTAGTCGGGGGCGTCAATGATCAAGATATCGGCGTCTTTGCCAGGCTCCAGCGAGCCGACCCGGTGGCCCATGCCGATGGCGTAAGCGGCGTTGATCGTGGCCGCGAGCATGGCCTCAGCGGGGAGGAGCCGTTGGTAGCGACAGGAAATCGCCATCACCAGTTGCATTGAGGGGCAAGGGGACGAGCCGGGGTTAATGTCGGTGGTGAGAGCCAGGGCTACGCCCGCGTCGATCATGGCCCGCGCATGGGCGTAGTTGCTGCCGCCCAGATTGAACGTGACGGTCGGGGTGATCACGGCCACGGCGGGCGATTCGGCCAGCAGAGCGATCCCCTCTGGCCCGGTCAGATCCAGGTGGCTGACCGAGATGGCACCAAGCTCCAGGGCGAGGTCGAGCCCGCCCAGAACGGAGAACTGATCCACGTGGGTTCTTGTGCCTATGCCCAGGGATCGCCCGGCCTCCAGCACGCGCCGCGATTGGGTCACGTTGAAGACATCCCGTTCGCAGAAAACATCGACAAAGAGCGGTGGCCCGGCGGCAAAGCGCGACGTGGCGTGCCAGTGTACGGCGGCGGGTAGCATCTCGTGAATGATCAGATCGATGTAGTCGTCGGCGCGACCAGCAAACTCGGGCGGTAGTGCGTGGGCGGGCAGGAAGGTGGGCACCAGACTGACGGGCTGGGTGTCGGCCAGGGTAGCGATGGCCTTGAGCATACGCAGTTCGACATCCAGGTTCAGGCCGTAGCCGGTCTTCACCTCGGCGGTGGTCGTGCCGAGAGCGAGCATCTGGCGCAATCGCGGCAGGCTCTGCGCCACCAGGGCGTCTAGGCTGGCGGCGCGGGTGGCGCGCATCGTCGAGATGATCCCGCCGCCGGAGGCCATAATCTCCATGTAGGAGGCTCCGGCAATACGCCACTCGAATTCGCCGACCCGGTCGCCGGCATAAACCAGATGGGTGTGGGGGTCAACAAAGCCGGGGCAGACAACCCGACCGGCGGCATCGATCTCGCGCTCGGCGGTGTACGCAGCACGTAGCTCATCGTTCGGGCCAACGGTGACGATCTTGCCCTGGTGGACGGCCACCGCCCCACCGGAAATGATGCCGACGTCGGCCATCGTCGGGCCACGGCGCGGGCCGGGCGAACCGGCGCAGGTGACGATCTGGGCGGCGGAATGGATCAGAAGGTCGATGTGCATCATTCGGGTGCCCCCATATCTCGTATCCCGTAGGGGGTGAGGTAATCGTTCTGCGATACATATATTGGATTATATTTGCTCACGCTTGTATCATACCTCTTTTCACTAAGATTTAGGCACAATACTGTTCGAATAAGAAATTCACTGCCGCTCCGCCCTCACCCCCCCCGGCCCCTCTCCCCGTGAGGGAGAGAGGCCGGGGGTGAGGGCTGTCCGGCGATCACACGACTTTGCTCATGCCCTGATTGATATGACCCTGTCGGTTGACAAACTGGCAGCATGATGCCTACAATCATGTGATTCCCACGCAGTTGATGAAGGAGCATACGAACATGACCACGAAGCGCGCCGAAGCGTTCGACCTCTTTGGACCTCGTACCCTCACCGGCCCCGAGCTGAATCCGGGTGATGTCGCCCCTGATTTTGTGCTGATCACCAACGCTTTGGAGACGGTGACCAAGGCAACCTACGCGGGCAAGCCTCTGCTGGTTAGTGTGGTGCCCTCTCTCGATACCGGTGTGTGCAATAAGCAGACCATCCGCTTTAATGCGGAAGCCGCTGCGCTCAAGGATCAGGCCAGCTTTCTCACCGTGAGCGCCGACCTGCCCTTCGCCCAGTCGCGCTGGTGCGGCAGTAACAACGCCGACCATGTGCAGACCCTCTCGGATCACCGTGACATGAACTTTGGTGCGGCCTATGGCACCCTGATCGACGATTTCCGCATTGAAAGCCGGGCTGTGTTTGTGATCGACGCCGAGGGTGTGGTGCGCTACTCCGAGTATGTGCCCGTGGCCGGTCAGGAGCCGAACTACGATAGCGCCCTGGCCGCGCTCAAGACGGTGATCGGATAGGCGATTCGGTTCCCTCATCCCTCTGGCCCCCCTCTTCCTAAACGGGAGAGGGGGGATTATTGTTGCAATGTCGCGGCCACGTCATCAGCCAGCAATGCCTACGTTATAATGCCCCTAGCAGAATGTTGTTCACCCTGAGGAAAGCATGACGAACCCCGAGATTCAGTCCGCACGCCCGACGGAGATGGCTAAGGCATATGAGCACCAGCCGGTCGAGCAGTCTCTCTATGCATGGTGGGAACGCAGTGGGTTCTTTGCGCCCCGTGCCGATGCTCCCAATCCGCCTTTTGTGATTTCCATCCCGCCGCCTAATGTCACCGGCGAACTGCATCTCGGCCACGCCATGTTTGTGACGATTGAGGATCTGATGATCCGCTGGCGGCGTATGCAGGGCTTTCAGACGCTCTGGGTGCCTGGTACTGACCACGCCGGTATTGCGACCCAATCTCTGGTTGAGAAACTCCTGCGCAGCGAGGGTACCTCCCGCGAGGCTGTCGGCCGCGAGGAGTTTCTGCGCCGCACCTGGGAGTGGAAAGAGAAGTACGGCGGCCAGATCCAGAACCAGATGCGCCGCCTCGGTGCGTCGTGTGATTGGGCACGCGAGCGATTCACCCTCGATGCTGGTCTCTCGCGCTCTGTCCACACGGCATTCAAACAGCTCTACGATGACGGCCTGATCTATAAAGGTACCTACCTGGTCAACTGGTCGCCGACCCTCGGCACGGCGGTGAGTGACCTTGAGGTGGAGTACGAGACGCGGAATGTCTCGATCTGGTATGTGCGCTACCCGGTGATCACCGAGGGCTGGGCGGGGCCGCAGCACGCATGGGGCAGTGGGCGCTGGGCCGAGGGTGCGACTGAGTGGATTACGGTGGCGACGACTCGCCCCGAGACGATCCTGGGTGATACGGCTATCGCCACTGCGCACGGCGATGAGCGCTTCGCCACGCTGCTCGGTCGCTCGGCTGTCCTGCCCGCCCTCGCCCGCCACATCCCGATCATTGCGGACGAGTATGTGGATAAGGAGTTTGGCTCGGGTGCGGTGAAGATCACCCCCGCCCACGACAAGAACGACTACGAAGTTGGCAAGCGCCACGGTCTGGCGCAGATTAGCATTCTGAACAAGGACGCCACGGTGAACGCCGAGGGCGGCCCTTATCAGGGTATGGATCGTTTTGCCGCCCGCAAGGCCATCATCGCCGATCTGGAAAAAGAGGGGCTGCTGGTCAAGACCGAACCGCACACCATGAGCGTCGGGATCAGCCAGCGTGGCGGCGAGATCATCGAACCACTGCTCTCCGAGCAGTGGTTTGTCAGGATGCGCCCCCTGGCCGACCTGGCCCTGGCCGCCGTGCGCGAGGGCCGTACCCGGATCGTCCCCGAGCGATTTGAGAAGGTCTACTACCATTGGTTAGAGAACATTGAAGACTGGTGTATCTCGCGCCAACTCTGGTGGGGCCACCGCATCCCGGTCTGGTATCTGCCCGACGGCACGATGGTTGTTCCTGGCCCCGACGAGGCTCCGCCCGAGGGTGCCACGCAGGATCCCGATGTCCTCGACACCTGGTTCAGTTCGGGACTCTGGCCCTTCAGCACGCTGGGGTGGCCCGACCAGACGCCGGATCTGGCCACGTTCTACCCGACCAGTGTGATGGAGACGGGCTACGACATCCTGTTCTTCTGGGTGGCCCGTATGATGATGATGGGCTGCTACCTGACGCAGACCGAGCCTTTCCACACGATTTACCTGCACGGCCTGGTGCGCGACGAACACGGCCGCAAGATGTCGAAGTCCTACGGCAACGTGGTCAACCCGCTGGTGGTGATGGGCGAGCAGGGCACTGACGCCCTGCGCTTTACCCTGGCGACCTCGGGCACGCCCGGCCAGGATATTAACCTCAACCCGCAGCGCATCGAGTCAGCCCGCAACTTTGCCAACAAGATCTGGAACATCACCCGCTTTGTGATTTCTAAATTGCAGATTGCGCTGCCCAATCCGCAATCTGCAATCACCAATCCGCAATCTGCAATGACCTTGGCCGACCGCTGGATCGTGTCGCGCTACCACCGGCTCTGCCTGGACGAGAACCGGCTGATGGAGGGCTATAACGTTGGCGAGGCTGGTCGCCAGATGCAGGATTTCCTGTGGGGCGAGTTTGCCGACTGGTATGTGGAGATTGCCAAGGTGCAACTGGAGGGCGACGAGCAGCGCCAGCAACTCACCCGTGAGGTTCTCTACACGGTGTTGGAGGGTACGCTGCGCCTGCTGCACCCGTACATCCCGTTTGTGACCGAGGAGGTCTGGCAGTATCTCACCCGCGTGGAGGGCGGGGAACCCGGCCCGACGCACAGCCTGATGCTGGCCGCGTATCCGGCGGGCGACGCGGCGTTCATCGACGCGCAGGCCGAGGTCAACTGGGGCATGACCCAGGAACTGATCGTGGCGATACGCAACATTCGCAGCGAGTATAAGGTGGAACCGGCGCGCTGGGTGGCGGCTACGGTGGTGGCGGGTGATCGTGCGGGGATGCTGCGCGAGCAGGCGGCGCTGATCTCGCGCCTGGGCCGTGCGGACGCCGCGAAGCTGGAGATCGTCGAGTCGCTGGAGGTAAAGCCGAGTCAGTCGGCGGCCATCGTGATCGGCACGCTGGAGGCGTACCTGCCTCTGGCCGGTCTGATCGACCTAGTCGCCGAGCGTGCGCGTCTGACCAAGGAACTGGAGCAGGCCGAGGCCGACGTGTCGCGCCGCGAGGCCAAACTCGCGAACGAGGGGTTTGTGGGCAAGGCTCCCGCCAACGTGGTGCAGCGCGAGCGCGATAGCCTGGAGGCGGCCCGCGCCGCATTGATGGCTCTGCGCGGGCGGCTGGCTGAGCTACCCTAGCACCAATACCTTTCACATAAGCCGATTTATGCCGACCGTGCCCCCTCACCCCCTGCCCCTCTTCCTCACGGGGAGAGGGGAGATTCCGCACCAGGATGCGTCCGACTCCCCCTCTCCCGCTCAGGGAGAGGGGGCTGGGGGGTGAGGGCTGAGCGGCGGCAAACTGTCAAGCTGGATTGAGCTACCCTAGCACTCCGCTGGTGCCCGCACGTCTACGGGCTTGCCATAGTCGCTGAACGTGATCGTCCAGGTACTCGGCTGGGCGGCGTCGCTGGCGGTATCCACTAGCACCAGTTTGCTGGCGCGCATGGTCTCCATATCGGCCCAGAGATCCACCGCCACCGGCCCAGCGCCCAGCAGTCCCATGCTGATCGGCTGGAGCTTTGCGCCGGCGATGCTACCACGCAGGTGGTAGTTGGGCGTGCCGTCCAGATCCTCGCTGCTGACGAGGCTCACGCTATCGAATCCCTCCTGGAGCAGATGCTCGACGCCCTGCTGCGAATCAAACAGGATGGCCGGATTGAAGCTGCTGCCGGGAACCAGGCAGCCCCATGTGCGCGTGATCGGGTTGGTCATGTACTGCTTGCCCGCCAGGGCTACCGTGCGAATCTCGGCGACCCCGCCGCTGGCGCTGACGCTGAGTATAGCCAGGACGCTATCGGGCCGCTTGAGGTCGCCCTCCATGCGGTTGAGCGTGAAGACGCCGCCCGCATCGGCGAGAACCGGCTTGCCGGTGAGGGCAATCGTGAAGTGGACACTCTGGGCGGCCTGGGTGGCCCGACCAATCTGGGCGCTCAGCTCGCGTGGGGTGAGGGTGGGGGCGGGCGTGGGCGGGGCCGCGCCGCTGCATGCGGCCAACAGCCCTGCCAGGACGATCACAACAATGCGACGGTAGTTCACAAAAACCTCGTGCTTAGGTGGGCGAGTGACGCTCAATACCATCAGTAACGCACAAAATCGACGGCTGTCTGGCTGTCATCCTCAAACGCCCCGATATAATACGCTGTCGTTTTGGGGTCGCTGTGGCCCAACATCGCCTGGACGAGCAGCAACGAAGAGCCGTTATCGAAGGCGTTTCGGGCGCAGGTGCGGCGCAGGTCGTGGGCGCTGAGGCGATTCTTGCCCGTCGCCGTCGCCAAACCAGCCGCGTGGCCGTAGTGGGCCGCAAGCCGACCAATGGCGCTGGAGTCGAGCGGTCGAACGGTCGGATGATCGCCTCGGTCGAAGCTGCGAAAGAGCGCACCGTCATCTTCCCAGCGCAGCTTGGCGGCGCGCAGCCACGCGCTCAGGCTCTGGAAGAGCGCGTCGTGGATCTTGATCCGCCGACGCTTGTTGCCCTTGCCGCTGAAGACAACCCACCAGCGCCCGCCGTCCTGGCGAACGTGGGCCAGGTGGAGCGACGCGACCTCCTCGCGCCGGAGGCCCAGGAAGAGCATCGTGTCAAGAATCGCCAGGTCACGGGCACCGATGGCGGTGGCGGTATCCACCGCCGCCCGGAGCTGTCGCACCTCTGCCGGGGTGAGCCGACGACCAACGGGAACCTGATCGCGTTTCTGGCGCTGCCGGTAGACCCGCAGGCCCAGCGACTGGGCTTGCTCTGCGGTCAGAAGGCCATCGCGCAGGGCGACCGCGAGCCAGGTGCGAACGGCGTAGACGCGCTGGGTGGCGCTGTTCATGCTGTCGCCCTGGCTCTCACGCCAAGCTCGAAACTGGTCGAGGCTGGTGGCATTCACCAGGCGGAGCACAGCCACCGGCGCACGGATGGTCCAGACGACGCGCCTGCCCTCGTACGCGCTCTCGGCAAAGGGCCGCCAGACAGCCTGGATGTCTGCCGGGAGCTGGTCGCCGATGGTCTGGTCAAGGTACGTAAGAAACAGGCCAATCGCCGTCTGGTAGCTCCTGCGCGTTGCCTCGCTGCGTCCTGCGGCCTGGAGCGCCTCCGTAATGACCGCGCTGAGCGGTTGCGGAGGCCGTTGATCCGGTACCAGCCCAGTCTCTCGCCGTTCAGGAAGTTCCATATCCCCCCTCTCACCCGAGCGCTTCCCACCTCGTCTTTATAATACCTGATAATTCCTCTTATCGTGTGCTATTTTTTGGCGGGCCGTGCGGGCTGCGTTACCTGACGCTTTGTGTGCGGGCCGATGTCCGCTTTGGTCTGTTGTATAATCTCTCTAACATCGTGAGGTATACAGCGCGTGATCACACTTTTGTTGTATAATCTCTCTAACATCGTGAGGTATACAGCGCGTGATCAGAAAGGCGTGAGCGATGGCCCGGCCCAACCTTCCCAAAATTAGTGCAGGCACCCTCCGCATCCCCGACGCGCAACCGTCCGCCATTATTGCGCTCGACAGCTCGGCCTGGTTTACATGGCTCGACCATGCGGATCGCTTCGCCTACACCGCCGAAACCGCAAGCTTTACCGCCCGAAAGCAATCACGGCGGGGAAACCCGTACTGGTACGCCTACAAGCGCCGCGCAGGCACGCTACGCTGCATCTACCTCGGGCGATCAGCAGAACTCACCGGGGAGCGACTCTGTGCGGCGGCGGGTCAGTTTGAACTACCCGCAAGCGTGGCACCTCTCGATATCGCAACCGTTGCGCAACAGCTCACGACGCTGCGTACCCTCCACCTACGCGGCGCCGGTGCCGAAGCCGTAAAGCTCGCCGACCAACTGTATCAGGCTCTCGTTGCCGAGCGGCAGTGGGCCACCAACGAGTTGGCGGCGATCCAGCGGCAAACCAGAATAGTAGAGGATCACGGTCGATTACATGACCGTCCTGCCCATTCTGGCGAGGTCTTTTAACGGCAATACTTTTCGCATAGAGCAATCCTAAACTGGTTATGAAAAGGAGTCGAGCCTTTAGGCGGCCTTATCCGGCTAAAGCCTTGACTCCACACAACAACCCCAAGAGGATTGCTATAAGGAATCTGTCGCCGAACAGCCCTCACCCCCGGCCCCTCTCCCTCCCGGGGAGAGGGAAGATTCTGCACTAGGATGCGTCCGACTCCCCCTCTCCCGCTC
>CAIRFY010000343.1 GCA_903877945.1 uncultured Oscillochloris sp.
ATGCAACGTCACCCTCCGGCCCTCACCCCCTGCCCCTCTCCCTCACGGGGCGAGGGGAGATTCCGCAACGGCCCTCACCCCCCAGCCCCCTCTCCCGTTCAGGGAGAGGGGGCTGGGGGTGAGGGCTGTCCGGCGGCAAACTATCAAGTAGGATTGAACCATTGCCCAAGATCCTCATCTGCCACCTGCGACTCGGGTATACTGTACGTCCAGAGTCTACGGGATGCTGATGCAGAACAAAGCCAAAGCGTGATAGGCCGATTATTGCGTAGCCTGAGCCTCACGCTGGCGCTCGTTGGGCGGTGTTTGCCCATGTGTTAGATACGTAGTTGAGAAAGGGTACCTCACCATGGATCGTTCTTCCTTGCGACCTCGGATGATCATTGTGCTGATCGCCGTTTTTGTTCTCGGGACGATCTTGAGCGCTGGCCCATCGTCCTCTACGTCGGCGCAGGCCGCCGACCCACCGACACCGACCGCCGCTCCAAGCAACGATGGCCTCCACCCGATCTCGCCCTCCTCGCCGCTGTATGGGCCGAAGATTGACCCGCGTCGGCTGCATGATCGCCAGCACCGCCAGGCTGGCCTTGCCTCCGCACCGCAGGCGAAACCGCTCCCGCCCGGCATGCTCGACCGGCTGCGGCAGCAGACATCCGTCGGCACGGCGAAGCCTTCCCGTGTTGCCGGAGCCTCCCTCGCACAGACGGCGTCGAGTTGCACCCAGTGGATCCTTAACCCTGGCCTGACTGATACGAACGGGAATGGAAGGCTGGAGAAAACCGACCAAGATCCGTCGGGCACGGATGCGAACTGGTACACCGATATTCCGACCGCGACCATCGACACGATCACGTACACCTCCGGGCCGAACGCCGTGCGGCTCCAGGATGGCGATGAGACTGTCGATGCGACCGATATCGACATGATCAGCCAGGACATGGCCTTCAAGAGTACCGACACGGATCTCTCGCTTCAGTTTCAGCTCTACCAGACCACCAACGACCCCGGCTACGACTCGCTCTACTACGGTCTGGCCACGTTTATCACCAGCACCAGCAAGCTGGATACGTTCCTCTACTGGAATGTGGTGCCCGATCAGACGCCGGGTACGTGGAATACGATCTATGATCGGATCGATGATCCGGCGATCATCCAGAGCCTCAAGGACGCCGATCAGATCGGCACCGGTGTCTGGCTGGTCTTCTTCAACATCACCGACGGGCTGGCACCCTTCGTCAACTCGATCATCGACGATGTCTACGCCACGACGTGCGAATCTACCGGGGTGATCAGCGGCACGGTAAACAAGGCTGGCACTCCCACTATTGCCGATCTGCTTCTGGTTTACAACAACACCGCCACCGGTACCTTCGAGGTGGTGAACAGCACCCGATCATTGAGCGACGGCAGCTACAGCTTCAGCGGGCTGCGGCCTTTGGTCGGGGACGGCAGTGATCACTACCAGGTCTATTACTCAAATGACGGCAGCGACGGCACGCAGGTGAGTATGTGGGTTGGGCCGGCTACCACCACCGTATCGAATGGTGGGATAACGACCCTGTCGTCGTTTGACCTCTCCGATCTCGTCTTGAGCAGCCCCGCTGATGATGCGAAGACCACCTTGCCCGCCACGATCAGTTGGGCAAGCCGTGGCCTCTCTGGCGAGGGCTACTACTACTGCATCTACGACACCGACACCTTCGTGGAGGGGTGTTCAAACCGACTGAGCAGCCCCAGCTTTGAGCTGACTCTCGCGAAGCTCCAGTCTATTACGGGGCTGAACTTCCAGTATGACCACCGCTACGCATGGTATGTTATCGTCGAGGCAGCGGACGGAGCCATAAGCCAGGGTATCAACTACGGCTTCTCGTATTATGAGCGCGGCGTGACCGCTACGGAGGTCGCACCACCAACCCCGCCGACGCCACCCCCGCCCAGCGGTCAGGCACCCAGCGGCGGCAGCGGTCAGGACTGGACGGTGATGGCCTACATCGCGGGCGACAACAACCTGGGCGACCTGATCCGCTACCCGAATCCGGCGGCCAACCTCCAGGGGCAGTTTGCCATCCTCAAGCAGCTCGCTGCCAGCTACCCGAAGGTCAATATCGTCACGCTGACTGACTTCTATGACGGGAGTGGCACGCAGCTTTGCCAGCTCAAGCCGGACAACACGCAGAACTGCCAGCAGCTTGGCGAGAAAGATACGTCGGATCCGACGGTACTCACCACCTTCATCAACAGCGCGATGGATCGCTTCCCGGCAAACCACACCATGCTGATCATCGCTGACCATGGCCACGCATTAGGCGGTGTGGCCTCGGATGAAACCACAGCGCCAACGGCGGTGATGGATCCGGGCGAGATCAGCCAGGCATTCCAGAACAGTCGGTTGGCGACGAAGAAGGCTGACATCATTTTCTACAGCGCCTGTCTGATGGGCAGCTTTGAGAGCGCCTACAACGCGGCGACCTTTGCCAATTACGTGGTGGCGAGTTCTGATGAACTGTGGGTGTTGAGCGTGTATGAGCGGATGTTGCCGCTGCTGAGCGGCACGAGCAAGAATGACCCGCGTGCGGTAGCAATCGGGATGGTCGATGCGTACAAGCGCTCGGTACAAGCGACGAACGGAACGAGCCTGTTCATATCGAGCGCAGCGTATGACCTCTCGAAAGTCACGCTGGTAAATAACGCGATCAGCCAGTTGGGGCTTGCGATTACCGACGGGCTGAACAGTACCCAGAGCGATTTGGTGCGCAGCACGCTCAACCGCATTCGTAACAACGTTCAGGTCTACGACTCGTCGGGTAACAACCTGCTCGACCCGAGCGAAGATGCCCTGGTGGATCTGCGGCACCTGGCAACGCTGCTGAGCGGCGTGCCGAACTCGGGCAACGGTGGGACGGTGGCGGAACTGAGCGCGATCAAGAGCGCGGCGGCGGATGTGCTGAGTACACTCGGCCCGGTGGGCGACACAGCCAACTCGTTTGTGATCGCCAGCCAGCAGATCAGCGGCGGGAACGGCGGGGGCGGGACGCACGATCTGAGCAATGCCTCCGGTCTGGCGATTTTCATGCCAAACGGCAATGCGGACTTCCTGAATAAGGGGCAGCAGCGCGCCATGAGCAACTCCTACTTGAACGGCACTATCTTCACCGCGTTCAACAGCGTGACCCAATGGGATGAGGGGCTGCGGCGCTACACCGGTATGGACAACGGCTCCGCGCCCACCGGCGGGCCGGGCCGCTTTGTGCGTGGCACACTGCCGATCGACGGGGCGCTGCCGGACTCGGCGCTCACCTATACCCATCTGCCGATGATTCGGCGGTAGGTAGGTGGAGTCGAAGCTTTAGGGATGTTTCAAATCGGGCAACTTCTCGCACGACCCTCACCCCCCAGCCCCCTCTCCCTGAGCGGGAGAGGGGGAGTCGGACGCATCCTGTTGCGGAGGAATCTCCCCTCTCCCCGTGAGGGAGAGGGGCAGGGGGTGAGGGTCGTCCGGCGGCACATGGTCAAGCTGGATTGAAACATACCTTACTACAGATGGAACCATCCTCTAACCAGCATCTGATCGAGACCCTGCTCAACTACCTGCCACCGGCGGTGGCGCGGGAGATTCACGCTGACCCGCGCCCGCTACGTGCGCCGCACGCCGCCAATTTCCCGGCGGCGGTGCTGCTCTCCGATGTGTCGGGCTTCACCGCGCTCACCGAGAAGCTGGCCGCCAGTGGGCCGGGCGGCCCCGAGGAGCTGACGTTTATCCTCAATTGCTACTTCAGCAGTATGATCGGTATCCTTGATCACGAGGGCGGCGAGGTGGTGCAGTTCAGCGGCGACTCGCTGATCGCCACGTTCCCGGCGGGAGCGGGTGATCCGCCCGTCGCCCTCGCTGCGGCGGTGCGGCGGGCCTGGCAGTCGGCCACCCGTATGCAGGCGGCGATGGACGAGTTCGCTACCACGGCGACCAGCGCTGGCCCGGTGGCGCTGGGCATGAAGATTGCGATTGGCGCGGGCGAGGTGACTGGCCTCTCGGTGGGCGGCACCGAGGGTCGCTGGCAGTACATGATCGCTGGTGACCCGCTGGGCCAGGTGGCGGAGGCCGAGCACCGCGCCCGGCGCGGCGAGATTCTGCTGAGTCCGGCGGCCCAGGCGCTCTGGACGGAGACGCCCCTGGAGCCGCAGCCCCTGGAGCGCCTGATCTGGCCGACTGCCGACGATGATCTGATCACGGCCCTCTGTACCCACATCCCGACCGCGATTACGCATCGCCTGCTGGCAGGCCAGGCCGACTGGCTCTCTGAGCTACGCCGCATGAGTGTCCTCTTCCTCGGCATTAGTGGCCTGAGTATCGGCGGCCCGGAGACCCTCACCTTCGCCCAGCGCTGTATGACCGCGCTTCAGGAGACGGTCAGCCGCTACGAGGGTAGCATCAACAAGTTGCTGGTTGACGACAAAGGCGTGATCGGGATTGTACTGTTTGGCGCGCCGCCCCTGTCCCACATTGATGATCCGCTGCGGGCCGTGCTGTGCGCCGCCGACATCCACCGCACCGGCGCGAGTCTCGGTCTGGAGATCGCCATCGGGTCTACCACTGGTCAGGTGTTCGCGGGCGCGGTCGGCAGCCCCACCCGGCGCGAGTACACCGTCATCGGCGACACGGTCAACCTCGCGGCGCGCCTGATGCAGCGCTTCGGCCCCGGCATGACCACGGCTGACCACGTGACCTACTACGCCACGCGCAGCGAGCTGGAATGGCTACCTCTTCCGCCGCAGGTCGTTAAGGGGCGCGTGGCGAGCGTGCGCGTCTACCAGCCGCAGGGGGCACGCCAGGATCGCCAGCAGGTCGGCGAGCATCAGCGGTTCGTGGGGCGGGCAAACGAGATCGCCCAACTCTCGCGTCTGTTTGGCGAAAGCGTCGCTGGCGCAGCCCGCGTCGCCGTGATCGTGGGCCAGTCGGGTATGGGCAAGACGCGGCTGATCCAGGAATTCTCCGGGCAGATCCGCGCCAGCGGCCTGGTCGGACTGATCGGCAGATGTCAGACGATCCGGCGCCAGGCCACCTACCAAGCATGGCACGAGATCTTCGAGTCGTACTTTAGCCTTGATGGTCTGAGCGACCCCGAGGCCCGTCGCAGGATGGTACGTGAGCGATTAGCGCACGTGGCCCCGGCACCATCTGTTAGCCTGAGCGATGAGGGCGAGGGGCTGGTGTCGGCCCTGGCAGATCGCGCCCCGCTGCTGAATGACATCCTCGACCTGGATCTGCCCGAGACAGAGCTGACCACGAGTCTGGAGCCGAAGCTCCGCCAGGCCAGTTTGGCGGCGCTGCTGATCGATCTCCTAGAGCGCTGGGCACGCGAGCGCCCGCTGATCCTGGTGATCGAAGACGCCCACTGGCTTGACTCGCTGGCGTGGGATCTGACGCTCCAGGTAACGCGCAGCCTGGCCGAACTGCCGCTGATGCTCGTACTCGCCCTGGGGCCGCTCGACGACGCGACACACGATCACCCCCTGTCCACACTGCTCACGCTGCCCCAATGCACGGCGATCACGTTGTCCCCGCTTAGCTCAGCGGAGATCCTCACGCTGGCCTCGGCGCACCTGGAGGGGGCCACGCTGTCGCCAGCCCTCGCCGCGATCTTCGAGCGGCAGTCCAGCGGAAACCCGTTTGTGGTCGAAGAACTGGCCGTGAGCCTGAGCGAGACCGGCGCGGTACAGATCGCCGACGGTCGCTGCGAAATCGCTGGGCGGCCCGAGGACATGCAGTTGCCCGACACCGTGCAGGGGCTGGTGCTGAGCCGGATTGACCGGCTGCCCGCTGACCAGCAGCTCGTGATCAAGGTGGCAGCGGTGATCGGGCGGATTTTTGGCTACCCGGTGCTGCGCGATGTCTACCCGCGCAATTTGCCGAATACGGCGCTCCAAACCTGCATCAGCGGACTCACCCAGCGCGATCTGGTGCAGTCAATTGAACAAGCCAAGACTCTCGACACCCACACCTTCCGGCAGGCGATTGTGCATGAGGTAACCTACAGCACGCTCTTGCACGCCCAGCGCCGCGAGCTGCACGCTCAGGTCGCCATCTGGTATGAGCGCAACTCGGTTGACGATGAGGATTACACGCCGCTGCTGGCCTATCACTGGCGGCTCGCTGGCAACGCCGAGCGCGAACTGCACTACACCCTGGTCGCGGCGCGGTCGCTGGCGGCGGGCTATGCGAACCGCGAGGCGCTGATCTACCTGGCCCGCGCTCTGGATCTGACCGACGATCTCGCCCTGCGCTACGAAATGCTCTGGCTCGCCGAGCAGGTACACGAGCGGCTGGGCGACACCGAGGCCCGTCGGCGCTGCCTCAGTGATCTCCAGGCTATCGGTGAGGCGATGGACAACCCTGGGCTGATGGCGCAGACAGAGAATGCCTGGGCGGCCTACTACCGCGACACCAGCGCCTACGCCGAGGCGGCTGCGTCCTTGCACCGCGCCATCGATCTGGCGCACGACGCGGATGATCACGAGCGGGAGGCGCGCAGCCTGACGATCTGGGGCCAGGTGATGGAGTACCAGGGAGCCTTTGAGGAGGCGCGGGCCTACTTCGATCAGGCTCTGGCGATCTACCGCCAGGTGGGCTACCTGCGCGGCGAGGCCAATAACCTGAGCAACCTGGGCAACGTGCTCAGCTATATCGGCGAGTACCGCGCCGCTCAGGAACACTACCTCCAGGCGCTGGCCATCCGCGAGGAGATCGGCGACCGTGCGGGTGAGGCCGTGACTCGGAATAACCTTGGGCAGATCGCGATCTACCTCGGCGAGATGGAGTCGGCCAGCGCCTATCAGCAGCAGGCGCTTGATGTCGCCAGGGCCATCGGCGACCGCAGCGGCGAGGCGCTGATTCTCGGTACCCTCGGCGACATCCACCTGATCCTCGGCGACTATGCCGCCGCCAGAGTGGACTTCGAGCAGTCGGTGCGACTCTGTCAGGCGATGGGCGAGCGGCGGCGCGAGGCCAGCGGGCTCAACCAGCTCGGCATGGTCTGGCGTGATGTGGGCGACCGGGAACGCGCGCGGCGCTGCTTCGAACAGGCTCTGGCTATTCAGCAGGAGATCGGCGATCAGAGCCAGGCGGCCTACACCTGCCTGAACCTGGGCTACGTGCTGCTGCCCGATGTCGTAGCGGCCCGGCCCTTCTATACCCAGGCGCTCTCCCTGGCCCGCACAACGGGCAGTCGTGACGCCGAGGCATACGCGCTAGGGTACACGGCGGCGCTTGAGGAACTGCGGGGCGCATGGGGCGTGGCGGAGGACGGCTACCGGAATGCCCTGGCGATCTGGGAGGAGCTTGGGGCCAGCCACGCCGCCATCGAGTGTCGTGCGGGCCAGGCCCGCGCCGCCCTGGCCAGCGGGCAGATCCCGGTGGCCCTGGAGATCGCCACGATCTGCGCCGCCTTCCTCGACGAGCAGGGGCCATCCGGTATGGAGTTCCCGCTTCAGGTCTATCTTACGTGTTACGATGTGCTGCGATCCGCTGGAGATCCGGGGGCAGATCGGCTGTTGGCCGCAGCCCACGCGCTGATCATGCGCCACGCCGACCTGATCCACGATCCGCAGATGCGCGAGGGGCTGCTGAACCGATCACCCGAGAGCCGCCGCATCCTGGCCGAGTATAGGTGAGACGTTAAGGTATTATGTCAACATCAACACGAACGCTGGCCCTGATCTGCGGGGTCTTCTTGGCTGCGGGCACGATGCTGTCGAGCATGGGGCCAATCCTGCCGTTTCTGGCCGAGCGCACGGGCCAGGATTTGGCGACGATGAGCTGGATCTTCACGGCGCTCTCGGGCGGG
>CAIRFY010000344.1 GCA_903877945.1 uncultured Oscillochloris sp.
CAGGCGCTCCTCAGCAGTCAGGTCGGTCTCGCCCTTCGGCGTGATCTTACCCACCAGAATATCGTTCGGCTGCACCTCGGCGCCCACGTAAATAATCCCGTGTTCATCGAGGTTACGCAGGCTATCCTGGCCGACGTTAGGGATGTCGCGGGTAATCTCCTCAGGGCCGAGCTTGGTATCGCGGGCCTCAACCTCATACTTCTCAATATGGATCGAAGTAAAAATATCCTCGCGCACTAGGCGCTCAGAGACCAAGATGGCGTCCTCGAAGTTACCGCCCTCCCAGGGCATATAGGCCACCAGGATATTCTGGCCGAGGGCCAGTTCGCCGAAGTCGGTGCTGGAACTATCGGCGATTACCTCGCCTTCCCGCACCTGCTGACCGCGCAGCACATTCGGGCGCTGGTTGATACAGGTGTCCTGGTTACTGCGCATAAACTTGCGCAGCAGATACTCACGCTCAGAGCCATCGTCCTCCTCGACAATGATCTTGTCGCCGGTGGCGCTGACCACGGTGCCGTTCTTGCGCGCCACCACGACCTGGCCGCTATCGCGGGCGGCACGATCCTCCATCCCGGTGCCGACAATCGGCGCATCGGGGCGGAGCAAGGGTACCGCCTGGCGCTGCATGTTCGATCCCATCAGGGCGCGGTTGGCGTCGTCGTGTTCAAGGAAGGGGATGAGCGCCGTCGAGACGCTGACCACCTGCTTGGGCGATACGTCCATATAATCTACGCGGTCGATCCGCTCGGTGACAAAATCCTCGCCGAAGCGACATGCCACCGCAGCACTGGCGAAGCGGTTATGCTCATCAATCGCCGCATTCGCCTGCACCACCACAAAGCGATCCTCCTCATCGGCGCTGAGGTAGTCAACCTCCTGCGAGACAATCGGGCGGATCTTAATCGTCTTGATCGGCATCTCGACGATCTGCTCGGCCAGGGTGCGGTTGATCTCCGACTCCGCCTCGGCAATCGTCTCGCCGGTGACCGGGTCAGTAATGTCCTCGCGCAAGATCTGACCGCGTAGCAGACCGATGGCGATGCGCTTGCTCGTGGCCAGATCCACACGGGAGCCCTTCGCCGCGATCAGGTCGCCCGTGCGCAGGTCACGCACATCGCGCAGGAGCATCTCCTTTTCCCGCCAGACTGGCGCGTTCTCAACGGTGTTATACACCTTACGGTAGGGCGTCTCCAGGAAGCCCATTTCGTTGACCCGCGAGAAGGTGGACATGGTGCCGATCAGGCCGATATTCGGGCCTTCGGGCGTTTCCACCGGACAAATGCGCCCGTAGTGGGAGTGGTGAACGTCGCGCACCTCGAATCCGGCGCGGTCGCGGGAGAGACCACCGGGGCCGAGGGCCGAGAGGCGGCGTTTGTTGGTCAGTTCGGCCAGCGGGTTGGTCTGATCCATAAACTGGCTAAGCTGCGATCCGCCGAAGAACTCACGCATCGCGGCGACAACCGGGCGGATATTGATCAATCCGTTGGGCGTGGCGTTCTCGTGTTCCTGGAGCGACATACGCTCCTTGACCACGCGCTCCAGGCGCAACAGACCGACGCGGAACTGCTGCTGGATCAGTTCGCCCACCGTGCGAACGCGGCGGTTGCCGAGGTGGTCAATATCATCGGGGCGACCGTGGCCATTATTGAGCTGGATAAGCTGCTCAACAATCTTAATAATATCGCGTGGCAACAGGACACGCACACCCATGCTGGGCGCGTTCGAAACCCCATCGCGGCGGGCCTCGCGCTCCCAGAGGTTCTTATTCAGTTTATAGCGCCCGACCTTGGCGAGATCGTAGCGGCGCGGATTAAACAGCAGCGACTCAAGCAGCGAGCGGGCATTCTCCAGGGTCGGCGGGTCACCGGGGCGCAGGCGCTTATACAGCTCCATGAGCGCCTCTTTGCTATTGTGGGCCGGGTCTTTATCCAGCGTAGCTTGGGTATAAGGATGCTCGGGAATAAGATCGATATGCCTCAGCGCATCAATCACCGCATCGTTATGGCCGTGCTGGTCAAGCTCATTATCAGGAACCCAGCGCCCCTCGCCGGACTCCTCCGCCCTCCAGGCCAAGATCGCCCGGATGAGGATCGTAACCGGGATCTTGCGCTTGCGGTCAACCTTCACGCTCACGACATCGCGCTTGTTGGTTTCGAACTCAAGCCATGCTCCGCGATTGGGGATAAGCTTCGCCGAATGCAGCGAGCGCCCGCTGGTAGGTTCTTTATCGTCTTTAAAATAGACGCCGGGCGAACGGATGAGCTGCGAGACCACCACGCGCTCGGCACCGTTATAGATAAACGTGCCATTATCAGTCATCACCGGGAAATCGCCCAAGAAGAGCTCGCTCTCCTTAATCTCACCGGTAGAGAGGATGCGCAGCTCGACATTCACCCGCAGCGGCGCGGCGTAGGTCAGGTCGCGCTCGCGGCACTCAAACTCCGTAAAGCGCGGCTCGCCGAAGACATAGTCGCGGAAGTGCAACTCCAGGTTCTTGCCAGTAAAATCGGTGATCGGCGAAATCTCATCGAACAGCTCGCGCAGACCCTCGCGCTTGAACCAGTCGAAGCTATTCACCTGGGTCTCGATCAGGCGCGGCACCTCAATTGCGTCAAAAATACGCGCAAAGGAGCGACGCTCGATCCGCTTTTCGCGGCGACCGTCTACGCCAAGGTCGACCGGGGTGATCAGCGGCTGGAGCACGACACTCTCGATTAACGGGGGCATACTCACCTCTCCTCAGTCGTGGCACATGGACACAGCGGCCAGTGGCCGCACACCCACGTGCGTACAGGCTTCCGGCAGGCGGAAAACAGAAATCGCCGGTCGTCGGCGCTCGCCCTGCGGGGGCGGCCTCAGAACTGGCGGGGGGCAGAAACAAAACAGATATTCGCAAAAAAAGCGCCGGACGGCGCGGGGCGGGCTAACAGGTGTCTACTCGGTTCGTCGGACGCACGTCGAAGCTCATAGAATTGCGATAAAGGTACGGCAACGCTATTTCTAGTAACCGCGAACGGGGATATTACCATCTTATCGTCGTTGTGTCAAGTGGTAGTTGGCGACCCCGCAGGGCATGTGCAAAGTCGTGTGGTCGCCGGACAGCCCTCACCCCCCAGCCCCCTCTCCCTGAACGGGAGAGGGGGAGCCGAGCGCATCCTGATGAAGAAACTCCCCTCGCCCCGTGAGGGAGAGGGGCAGGGGGTGAGGGGGCCGGATCTGACTTTGCTCATGCCCTGATGCCAACAACCCTTGCATTGACGCACGCGCTTGCCGAACGTATAATGCGGC